>NZ_JAOCLK010000041.1:0-38461 GCF_029845265.1 Ectopseudomonas oleovorans | reverse complement strand
ATAAAAAGCCCCGCACCAGGCGGGGCTTTATTTAGCACAACGGTCAGATACTCAGTACCTTGTCGCCACGCGCGATACCTGTGACACCACTGCGTACAGTTTCCAAGATCGATGCAGTACCGACGGCCTGGATAAAGCTATCCAGCTTGTCGCTGGTACCGGTCAACTGCACGGTGTAGACGCTGCTGGTCACATCCACGATCTGGCCGCGGAAGATGTCGGTAGTACGCTTGACCTCGGCACGCTGAGCGCCAGTGGCCTTGATCTTGACCAGCATCAGCTCGCGCTCGATATGGGCGCTTTCCGACAGGTTGACCAGCTTGACTACCTCGACCAGCTTGTTGAGGTTCTTGGTGATCTGCTCGATCACCTCATCCTGTCCAACGGTGGTGAGGGTCAGGCGCGACAGCGTCGGATCCTCGGTTGGCGCAACGGTGAGGCTTTCGATGTTGTAGTTACGCTGGGAGAACAGACCAACCACGCGCGACAGGGCGCCCGGCTCGTTTTCCAGCAGCAGGGAAATGATGTGTCGCATCTTAGGTCCGCTCCGTCTTGCTCAGCCACATGTCACGCATCGCACCGTCTCTGATCTGCATCGGATAGACGTGCTCGCTGGAATCCACCGCGATGTCGAGGAACACCAGGCGATTCTTCAAGGCAAAGGCTTCCTCCAGCTTGGGCTTGAGGTCCTTCAGCGACGTGATGCGCATACCGACATGGCCATAAGCCTCGGCCAGTTTGACGAAGTCCGGCAGCGACTCCATGTAGGAGTGCGAATAACGGCTGTTGTACTGCATGTCCTGCCATTGCCGGACCATGCCGAGGGTGCCGTTGTTCAGGTTGACGATCTTCACCGGCAGGTCGTACTGCAGGCAGGTCGATAGCTCCTGGATGTTCATCTGGATGCTGCCCTCACCGGTGACGCATGCCACATCGGCTTCCGGGAAGTTCAGCTTGATGCCCATTGCGGCCGGGAAACCGAAGCCCATGGTGCCCAGGCCGCCGGAGTTGATCCAGCGATTGGGCTTGTTGAAGCGGTAGTACTGCGCCGCGAACATCTGGTGCTGACCCACATCGGAGGTGATGAAAGCATCGCCCTTGGTCACGTCGCACAGGGTTTCGATCACGGTCTGCGGCTTGATGATCGAACCGTCACCCTCGTTGTAGGGGAACAGGCGACCATTGCCACGCCACTCATCGATCTGCTTCCACCAACTGGCGACGGTGTCCTTGTTCGGGGTCTCACCGATTTCCTTGAGGATGGCGACCATCTCGGTCAGCACGCTGTCCACCGGACCGACGATCGGGATGTCAGCCTTGATGGTCTTGGAGATCGAAGCCGGATCGATGTCGATGTGAATGATCTTGGCGTTGGGGCAGAACTTGGCCGCACCGTTGATCACGCGGTCATCGAAGCGCGCACCGACCGCCAGAATCACGTCAGCATGGTGCATGGTCAGGTTGGCGGTGTAGCTGCCGTGCATGCCGAGCATGCCGATGAACTGGCGGTCGGTACCCGGATAGCCACCGAGGCCCATCAGGGTGTTGGTCACCGGCAGGTTGAGCATCTGCGCCAGCTCGGTCAGCGGCGCAGAGGCACCGCCCATGATCACGCCACCGCCGGAGTACATGACCGGACGCTTGGCGGCCAGAAGCATCTCAGCCGCCTTGCGGATCTGGCCGGAGTGACCGCGTACCGCCGGGCTGTAGGAGCGCAGCTTGACCTTCTTCGGATAGACGTATTCGAACTTCTGGGTCGGATCGCCCATGTCTTTCGGAATGTCGACCACGACCGGACCGGGACGACCGGACTCGGCGAGATAGAACGCCTTCTTCAGCACCTCGGGGATTTCCGACGGGTGCTTGATGATGAAGCTGTGCTTCACGATCGGGCGGGAAATACCGACCATGTCGGTTTCCTGGAAGGCATCGGTGCCGACCATGGCGCTCGGCACCTGGCCGGAGATCACCACCATCGGAATGGAATCCATGTAGGCAGTCGCAATACCGGTGATGGCATTGGTCGCGCCAGGGCCAGAGGTCACCAGCACCACACCGGCCTTGCCGGTGGCGCGGGCATAGCCGTCAGCCATATGGGTCGCTGCCTGTTCGTGACGAACCAGGATGTGGGTCACTTCCGGTTCTTTGAACAGGGCATCGTAAATATGCAGGAGAGCACCACCAGGGTACCCATAGATATGCTTAACGCCTTCGTCACGCAGGAAGCGGACGACCATTTCAGCGCCGGATAAAAGCTCCACGTTGTTCACCTCTTGAACGCCAGTATGCCACCCGTCAACGGGTAGCCCTAAGGTAGGTCTTACTGTCAGCGGACACGCACGACGGTGATCGTGGATTCGGAACATCAGCTTGACGAGTAACGGAGCAGCCCATGGTCTTGCGGGGCCGACCCTCCCAGCGCGAGGTAACGCGTTGCGGGTGTCACGGTTCGGCGCGGGTAGCGCCTCTTTTCCCCGAGCTGGAGGACGCTTGCGGCGGACGCCACTACGGGGGAAGGATGGATTGTTCGGGTTCGGCGAAGGCAAGTCAAGAGATGGCTAACCTATTATTCAACCTGCTGCTGTGACGCATCGCAGGATGAAGATAGCCGGCTTTTGGTTATAGTAACCATCAGCACCGCCGCTCTCGATAAAGGAAACAGCATGCGCCACATGATTCTTACTGGCACCTTGATGCTCGCTTTGAGCACATCCGCCATGGCCAGCCAGGTGTACAAGTGGGTAGATGACAAGGGCGTGACCCACTTCGGCGCGCAACCTCCGCAGGGCCAACAGGCCACGACCATCAATACTGCAGCACCACCTCCCCGACCGGCACCCAGTGAGCCGGCACCCAGTTTCGATGAACAGCTCGACCCCGAGCAGGCTGCCATCGACAAGAAGGTCAAGGAAGATGTGGCGAAGCAGGAAGCCGAGCGTAAGCAGTACTGCGAGACAGCTCGCACCAACCTGGCTCAGCTTGAGAACAATCCTCGCCTGCGCATCGAGGATGGTGGCGAGGTTCGCCGCATCGACGAGAACGAGCGCCAGGAACGCATCACCGAACTGAAGAAGTCCATCGCAGAAAACTGCAAGTAATGGACTACGCGCATACCCTCAGGGCGTGCGCGTAAGCAGGCGATCAAATTCGCCCAGCAGCTCGACCAGCCGACGCGCAACGCTCGGCTGCTGCTGATAGACCATCTCTGCCATCGCCTGAATGCCCGATACCGAGGGCAGTGCTACGCCGGTTTCCAGCAGAACCTTCATACGCGGTAGAAAAATCCACTGCAGCCATTGCTCGAACGCCAGCGTATCGACACAGAACGGCTCCGGGCTGGCCAGGGCCTCGGCGCTCGGCGCCTCCTCCTGCCACCAACCCTGTGCACGTAACTCACACTCGATCAGCAGCAGGTGTTCGGCCAGTGCGCTTGCACGAGCATCCATCAGAGATTGACTCGTGCGCGTTCACGGGCCTGGGCAGCACCAGCAGGATCACCCTGGCGCTCGCGGGCGCGGGCAATCAGATCCCACAGGCTGGCCTGCAGCGCCGGACGACCACTGGCTTGAGTCAGACCACGACGGGCCAGTTGCTCGGCCTGCGCTGCATCGCCCTGGGCCATACGTACCTCGGCAAGACGGTAGAGCACCTGCGGCTCACGCGGGGCGATGCGCTGGGCGCGTTCGAGGCTGGAGGCCGCACCATTGAGATCGCCACCGCCCTGCAACTGCTGGGCAGTGGTCAGCAGAGCCAGCACCGGACCGTCCAGTTGCTCATCGGCAGCCAGGCCGCCGCCACTGGGGATACCGCTGGGCATGCTCGGTGCAGACGCACCGAAGCTACCCTGACTGGGTACGGCAGGCTGGCTGCTGACGGGCGGATCGAACGTCAGGCCGCCACTCGAAGTAATCGGCTGCACATCGGTCTGCAAAGGGGTAGAGACCGCACCCTGCGGCACCATCACCACCACCCCGGAGTCTTCCTCGATACGCTGTGGTGCCGCTGCAGGGCTCGCGCTGGACACAGCGCCAGAACCGCCCGACGACAGCGGAGCGCCGGCGTCGATCACCGGAATCGAGCCCTGCGGTACGGTACTGCAACCACTGAGAGCTGCCGTTGCCAGCATCGTGGCAAGCCACTTCTTGTTCACATCCAATCCTCTTCAGGTAACACCGGGATGCGCCACCCGGCCGTCATTCCAACCAACCCTTGACCCAGTCCATCACGGACTCAACCGGCGCCTGGATACCGCACGCGGAGCCCGGGGCAGGTTCGCTGCCGCGAATATAAGGCATCTGTACCGCATTCGGGCAGCCCGAAGCCGAACCCAGACCAGTCTGACGATCCACCCAGGCCAGGGTGACGTTGTCCGGCATCGGCATGTCCAGTGGCAGTGGGTCCGCCTTGCGCATGAAGCTGGTCCAGACCTGCAACGCCCCGGTCGCGCCAGTCAGCGGGGTCGGGCCGTTATCGTCGCGCCCCAGCCACACCACCGCCAGCAGATCCTGACTGAAGCCCGCGAACCAGCTGTCACGCGAGTCGTTACTGGTCCCGGTCTTGCCCGCCAGATTCAGCGAGCTGGGCAGTTGGTTGTAAACCGAGCGCCCAGTACCTTCACGCATGGTCCGCTGCATGGCGTTTTGCACCAGATAGATGGCGCCTGGATCGAAGCGCTGCTGGATCTGGAATGGATAACGACCGAGCGGCTCGCCATCGGCAGTCAGCACGCTGCGAATGCCGCGCAACGGCGTATTGAAGCCACCGTTGGCCAGGGTCTGGTACATGCCCGCCACTTCCATCGGCGTCAGTGCCCCAGCACCGAGCAGCATCGACGGATAAGCCGGCCACTTACGCTCGACGCCCAATCGCTCGAGCGTCTTGAGCACGTTGGGCACGCCGATCTCCAGGCCGAGCTTGGCCGTGGACAGATTGTAGGACTGCGCCAGCCCCTGATACAGGTAGATGGTGCCATGAGCCTTGCGGTCGTAATTCTGCGGCGTCCAGACCTGGCCATCCTGGCCCTTGATGGAAAACGCTTCGTCCTCCAGCCAACTGGTCAGGGTGTACTGACTCGGACGTTCCAACGCAGACAGATAAATAGCCGGTTTGATCAGCGAACCAATCGGCCGCACGGCATCCAGCGCCCGATTGAAACCGGCAAACCGCGGCTGACGGCTGCCAATCAATGCCTGGATTTCCCCGGTTTCAGGGTTGGTCACCACCATACCGGCCTGCACTTCATCCACGCCCTTGCGCCCGGCCAGGCGCTTGAGCGTCTCGGCCAGCGCCTCTTCGGCCTTGAGCTGCAGGATCGGATCGAAGCTGGTGAAGATGCGCAGGCCTTCTTCGGTCAGATCCTGCTCACGATAATCTTCACGCAGCTGACGCTTGACCAGATCGATGAAAGCCGGGAACGAGCTGTCAGCCATGCTGCCGCGCGAGCTCACGCCGAGCGGTTTCTGTTTGGCTGCTGCGGCTTCCTCGGGGGTGATCGAGCCTTGTTCGGCAAGCAGATCGAGCACCAGGTTGCGACGCGCCAGCGCACGCTCGGGATTGCGCCGCGGGTTGAAGTAGGTGGGGCCTTTGACCATGCCCACCAGCAGCGCGACCTGCTCCAGCTTCAGCTCGGAAACCGGCTGACTGAAAAAATACTGGCTGGCCAGACCGAAGCCATGTATGGCGCGCTGCCCATCCTGACCGAGGAACACCTCGTTCATGTAGGCCTCGAGAATCTCGCGCTTGTCGTAGTGCAACTCCAGCAGTACCGCCATCATCGCTTCAGTGGCTTTGCGCGCCAGGGTGCGTTCGTTGGTCAGGTAGAAATTCTTCACCAACTGCTGAGTCAGGGTACTGCCGCCCTGCACCAGGCGCCCGGACGTTGCGTTGATCCACAGTGCACGGGCGATACCCTTGGGTGACACGCCGAAGTGATCGAAGTAGTCGCGATCCTCGACCGCCACCAGCGCATCGATCAGATAGGCCGGCACCTGATCCAGCTTGATCAGGATGCGATCTTCCTGATGCGCCGGGTAAAGCCCGCCAATCAGCATCGGCTCGAGTCGGGCTACCGCCAGGTTGCCGCCATTGGCCTGGGTCAGACCGGCGACGTAATCGCCAGAGAAGCGCACGCGCACCTTCTGTGACGGTTCGGCACCTTCATAGAACTGAAAGCCGCGACTGTGCAGTTCGATGTTGTTACCGGCCACCGACACTGCGCCCGGCCCGTTGACCGTGCTCTCGCGGCGGTAGCCCAGCGCATCGAGCTCACGCAGGAAATCGTCCTTGGCCAGCTTCTGCCCGACGAAAAGTTCGAGCGGCCTGGCGTAGGCCTTCGCGGGCACCGTCCAGCGCTTGCCGGAAAACTTTTCCTGCACCACGGCATCGAGATAAACGGCAAAGCCGGCAAGGATCACCAGACCAACCAGACCGAGCTTGAGGCCCCAGGCAAACCAGGGACGCATACCGGACGAGCGGGATTTTTTGTTTGAGCGGGGGGAGCGTTTTCGAGTCATGGCGGGATTATACGCACTTTACATAGGGGCCAGCAGGCCGCCTGGATGGTTTGCAGAGCAGCTCACAGCGGCCATAATGCCCAGCTCGAACAGCGTCTAGAACAAGGATCGAACGTGAGCCAAGCCCTGATTGCCGCATTGCAGAACCCGGCCCTGTATCCGCATCCTGTGGATGGGTTTCAGGTCATTGAGACCCACATTTCCTGGGTTTTGCTCACTGGCCCCTACGCCTACAAGATCAAAAAACCGGTTAATTTCGGGTTTCTCGACTTCACCGAGCTCGATGCACGCCGTCATTTCTGCGAAGAAGAGCTGCGCCTCAACCAGCGCCTGGCCCAAGATCTGTATCTTGACGTGTTGCCGATCGGCGGTAGTGAAGACGCGCCCAGTCTCGACGGCAGCACGCCCGCCATCGAATACGCGCTGAAAATGCGCCAGTTCCCGCAGGAGCAACTGCTCAGCGCCATCCAGGCACGTGGCGAACTGAACGAAGCCCATATCGACGCCCTGGCCGAGCAGATTGCCACCTTTCATCTGAACGCACCGAAGGTGCCGCAGGAACATCCGCTGGGTAGCGCAGAAGCGGTAATGGTTCCGGTGCAGCAGAATTTCGACCAGATTCGCCCGATGCTCAACGAGCAGGCAGACCTGCAGCAACTCGATGCCCTCGAGGCCTGGGCCCAGTCCAGCTACGAACGCCTGCAACCACTGTTGAGCGAACGCAAGGCTCAGGGTTTCATCCGCGAATGCCACGGTGATATTCACCTGGGCAACGCCGCCAAGATTGACGGGCGAGTGGTGCTGTTCGACTGCATCGAGTTTAACGAACCCTTCCGCTTTACCGACGTCACCGCCGATATCGCATTCCTGGCCATGGACCTCGAAGACCGTGGCCTCAAATGCCTGGCACGCCGCTTTATCAGCGGCTGGCTGGAGCGCACTGGTGATTATGCAGCCCTGCAACTGCTGAACTTCTACAAGGCCTACCGCGCCATGGTGCGCGGCAAGGTCGCGCTGTTTCGCCTGGGACAAGAAGAGAGTTCGGTACAACGGGCGGTGATCCTGCGCCAGTACCGCGCTTATGCCGCACTGGCGGAAAGCTATAGCGCCATTCCATCGCCCTTCCTGGCCATCACCCATGGCGTCTCGGCAGTCGGCAAGAGCCACGTGGCCATGCGCCTGGTCGAAGCACTGGGCACCATCCGCCTGCGCTCCGACATCGAGCGCAAGCGCCTGTTCGGCGAGCAGAGCGCCGAAGCCAAGGATCAGCTGGCCGCCGGCATCTACAGCACTGACGCCAGCCAGGCGACCTACCAGCGCCTGCATCAGCTGGCGCATCAGACACTACTGGCAGGCTTCCCCGTGGTGATCGACGCAACCTATCTCAAGGCAGCGCAACGCCAGGCCGCCAGCGAAGTCGCCGAAGAAACCGGCGTGCCCTTCCTGATTCTCGACTGCCAAGCGCCGCAAGCCGTGATCGCCAGCTGGCTGGAGCAGCGCCGCAGCGAGGGCCAGGACCCGTCCGATGCGACGCTGGAAGTGATTCAGGCCCAACAAACCAGCCGCGAGCCGCTCGACGATGAGGAGCAGAGCCACAGCAAGCGTGTCGATACACATGACAGCGCAAGCCTGGACAGCCTGGTCGAGCGCATTCGCCAGCGCCTGCCTGGAATCTGAGCCACGGCCTACCGCTGACCAGCACCTGCCGGGCAAACCCCGGCAGGCCTTCTATACTCCCGGTGAGACCATCACCGGTATCCGCCATGAGTCAGCCACGCCAGCTTGATCATCCGCTCTACCACCTGCTGCACAACGACGATGTGAAAGGCTTCAATGCGCAGAAGCCAAAAGGCGTGGAGGTCGATCTGTCCGGTGGCGACTTTCGCGGGCTAGACCTGCGCAACATGGACACCGACGCCGTCAATTTCAACGACGCGTATTTTCGCGGGGCAGACCTGCGCGGCCTGGACTTCCGCAATGCCCAGATCGAAGGGGCCAGCCTGGCCCACGCGCAGATTTCTGGCGCCTACTTTCCAGCCGAACTGACCGCCGACGAGATTCTCATGTCGGTCAACTTCGGCACTCGCCTGCGCTATCGCACCAAGTAGCGCACTTCGAGCGACGACGCGAAGCACTCAGGCCATTGGCCGCTACACTTTCCGGCAGGCACGCCAACGTGAACCTTTCCCCCGCACGCATGGAGGCCCGATGAACGACGAACTGCAACACTTGAAGAACCTGGGCAAGACCTCGGCGCAGTGGCTGCACGCCGTAGGGATTCACAGCGCCAACGACCTGCGTCGCTACGGCGCTGTCGGAGCCTATCGCGCGGTCAGGGCGCGCGGTTTTCGTGCATCCAAGGTGCTGCTTTACGCCATCGAGGGCGCGCTGCTCAATGTGCATTGGAGTGAGCTCCCCCCCCCGCGCACAAAGCCGAACTGAACGGCAAGCTGGACGAAGCCCAGAGCCACAACAAGAGCTAGCTCACAACACCAGTGCAAGGTGATTTACTCGAAGAGCCGCACAGCCTATTGTTTCAGGGACCTTCGTATGGTCAGCCAGTCCAGCCAGTTCAAGGAATTACGGTTATGTATTTACTCGGGGAGCAACCGGCCTACGCCGATCAGTTGATCAATCGCCTGCAGAGTATCCCCACTCAGCTGCTGGAAGGGCTGCAACCCGCGGGTGAGCCACTGCGTCTGGAGCGTGTCGATGATCTGGCTCAGGTACTGCCTGGCAACCAGCTATTCATCATCGAGAACGGCCTGTTGCATGCGCTGGTCGATGAGCGCCCATTGTTCTATCTGCAAGAGGGCGATCTGGTCGGCCTGCGCCAGGGCATCGACCTCCCCTCCTGCCGCTACAGCAGCGAAGAACCCATCAGCCTGATTCCCTACTCGCGCAGCGAAACCTTCCAGCACATCTATGCCAGCGAGCAGCGCCAGGAACAGTTCATTCAATATCTGATCGGCCATACCGCCCTGCTGTCCGACGCACTGGCACGTCTGAAACAGCCGGAGATTCGTCCGACGACTGGCTTCCAGCATTTCGCTGCCGGCGAGGAGCTGATTCATCAGGGCGATGAAGCTGACCACGTGTTCATCATCATCGAGGGACACGCCGAGGCTTACGTCGACGGGCAGAAGGTCGGTGATGTGCAACAGGATGAAATCTTCGGCGCCATGGCGGTATTCACTCGCGAGAAGCGCAGCGCCACGGTTGTCGCCAGCGAACCTTGCACGGTGATGGTGATTCCCAAGGAACAATTCCTCAGCCTGATGCAAAGCAACCCGCGCATCGCTCACAGTCTGATCGAAAGCATGGCCCGACGCATCGACCTGCTGAACAAGGAAGTCACTCAGTTGCGCTTACCTGGGGAATCCTGAGTCTCCATCCCACATCAGCGAACCCCGGCCCTGCGCCGGGTTTTTGCATTTATGAGCTCGGCAAAAGCGTTCTGAGAAAAATTCTCAAAAGGCGTTGACTACATAATGAGAATTGTTATTATTAACTCAACTGGTCGCGAGATCAGCCGATAAGCTAAAGAGACCATTCAGTCGGACTCTTCAGATTATCTCCTCATCAGGCTAATCACGGTTATTGACCCGGCTCTTGCCGGGTCTTTTTTTGCCTGGACAAAAGTGCGTCCTGCAGTTTCCGGCGAGATGCGCTGGGCCGGCCCTAATCGTCGACCTGTGCCAGCCAGTCCGGCAGGTTGAAATGCAGGCTGATGCGCGTGATCAGCCCGTGCTGGATCTCGAAGAAGGCGCCGACGCGTATCTCGTAACGCTGCCCGCAGGCCTCCGGCAGGCCATCATCAGTAGCCAGATATTCGCCGATAACGCGGTACTCGCAGGCTGCATGTCGCCCTTATGGCTCGACCAAGATCACCAGCGACTCGATCATCTCGCGATAGCAATGCAGCTGCCGCTCCAGAAAAGCCGCGAAGGCGTCGCGCCCATGCTCGGTGAAACCCTGATTGGGCTGCAGAATCAGCTCGTCGCTGACCAGTGCCAGACAGGCGCGGATATCCCGATCATTGAGGGCATTGAAATAACCTTGCAGCAGGTCGCGAACGTCTGTGGACATAGGCCAGACTCCGAATCGACAAAGCGCCGAGGATACCGTGCAGGCAGCCCACGAAAGGCGGCTAGGGTCGCAGTTTGGCGCAGTGATCCTGCTCCGGCTGCGCTGCCGTGAACCAGACGTAATCGGCCATGGAAGCGTCCACCGAACGGCCGACTTCGGCCAATATCAGCACCGCGCTGCCGTCCTGCGCACCGAGGTCAGCCAGGTGCAAGGGTACGCCGAGATCCTTGCGCACATGAAAGGCGCCGGCCAGCAGCAGGCTGGGCTGTGGCGCAGCCAGCAATGCCTCGGCCATGCGCCGATCACGCTGTTGCTGCACAGCAAGCATCGCCGGCAACTGGCTGTCCGGCAGCAGGCCGCAGTGCGACTCACGGATATCCGCCAGCAAACGCTCCTGCACCTCGGCTGCACCAGAGCGCTCCCCCCCGAGCGTCGGGCGCTGGCGATAGATCTGCATGATCTCGGCACGATCCAGATTGGCCGCAAGCAAGGGGTAGGGCTGCCGCAATTGATGCATCACCAGCGGCCCGTAAAGCGACCAATCCCATCCAGGTTGCCAGGCCAGGGTATTGAACGGATCGGTAATCGCCTGCCCCGCGCGCGCAGTTGTCTGGGCCTGATCAACCTTGTTCTGCTGATCAGGATTAAGCATCTCCATCAACACGCTGCCCTGCGGGCGCAGCCTGAATAGCTCGCGCAATAGCCAAAGCTGCAGGGCATGGTGATCAGGATTGTCGTGCTGCTCACCGACCAGTACCCGCTCGGCCCGTGCCAGGCGATCCAGCAGTTGCTCAGGGTCGATAGTGCGTCCGCTGGCCAGATCGACGATACGCCCCAGATCAGCATGCTCATGCCCCAGCGGAGCGAGCGGTGCCGGCGGCGGCAGCATGGGTCGGCCCTGGCAGGCAGCCAGCAGCATCAGACAGCTCAGCAGTACGACTCGCATCGAGGGCTCCAACATTCAGCGTGCGACGATCAACGGGTGGCCGCGCTCGGGATGAGTCTGCACCAGCACTTCCAGACCGAACACGGCCTGCAGCGGCTCGGCCCGCAATACTTCGACAGGCGTACCCAGCGCATGCGCCCGGCCCTGCTCCAGCAACAACAGGCGATCACAGTAACGCGCGGCCAGATTGAGGTCATGGAGGATCACCAGCACCGCCGCGCCGGATTCGGCCAAACGACGAACCGCCTGCAGGCAAGTGTGCTGATGCAGCGGATCGAGCATCGAGGTCGGCTCATCGAGCAGCAGGATCTGCCCCTCACCGCCCGGCCACAGCTGTGCCAGCACCCGCGCCAGGTGCACGCGCTGGCGCTCCCCGCCGGACAACGCCAGGTAGCTGCGCCCCGCCAGGTGAACAGCATCGGCTGCCAGCAGCGCCTGCTGCACGATCTGCGCATCGCGCACGCGCCCGCTGTCATGGGGCAGACGGCCCATGGCGACCACTTCCTCGACACGAAAGGCGAAATTCAGACTGGAGCTCTGCGGCAGGACGGCCAGGCGCCTGGCGCGCTCCGGTCCGGCCCAGTCATAGAGCGCACGCTGATCCAGCGTCACCTGCCCGGCGCTGGCCGGTAGCTCGCCGCTCAGCGCTGCCAGCAAAGTGCTCTTGCCCGCACCGTTGGGCCCCAGCACACCCAGCACTTCGCCGGGGTGCAACTGCAGATCGATGCCACTGAGCACCACGCCCTGGCCGCGGCGGACTTCCAGCTGTTCAACCCGCAGCATCAGCTTCGCCCCCGCACCAGCAGATAAAGAAAGAACGGCGCACCAATCAGCGCCGTGACGATGCCGATCGGCAACTCCGCAGGCGCCAACGCCAGGCGCGCGACCAGGTCGGCCAGCAGCAACAGGCTCGCACCGGCAAGCGCGGATGCTGGGAGCAACAGGCGATGATCGGGGCCCACCAGCAGGCGCATCAGATGCGGCACCACAAGGCCGATGAAACCGATCAAGCCAGCGGCCGCCACCGCAGCACCGACCCCCAATGCCGTACAGAACACCAGCTCGCGCTTGAGGCGCTCCACATCGAAACCAAGGTGGCGTGCCTCCGACTCGCCCAGCAGCAGCGCGTTCAACGCCCGTGCCCGTCGCGGCAACCACAGCGCCACGGCCAGCGTGGCCAGCAACAGCGGCCAGAGTCGCGCGTAACTGGCGCCATTGAGGCTGCCCAGGTTCCAGAAGGTCAGGGTGCGCAGGGTCGCATCGTCCGCCAGGTAGGTGAACAGACCGATGGCCGCCCCCGCCAGCGCGGTCAGGGCGATGCCCGCCAGCAACATGGTTGCCACATTGGTCTGCCCCTCACGTCGACCCAGCCGGTAGACCAACGCCGTGACCAGCAAGCCACCGACGAAGGCACAGGCCGACAGCAGATAGGGCGCGAAGGCTTCGGGTAAACCACCGAACGCGGCGCCGCCGACAATGGCCACCGCGGCGCCCAGCGCAGCGCCGCTGGAAACGCCCACCAACCCGGGGTCAGCCAGTGGATTGCGAAACAGCCCCTGCATCGCCACGCCACAGAGCGCCAGCACCATGCCCACGGCGAGCCCGAGCAAGGTGCGCGGCATGCGGATCTGCGCCAGGATCAGTTCCGCCTGCTGCACCGACGCATCAGCTGCAAGCGGCACGCCCAGCAGACGCAGCGCGGCACGCAGAGTGTCGCCCAGTGGCAGACTGACCGGGCCGAGCGCCAGCGACAGCCACAGCACGAGCACGAGCAGCAGGCCCAGTGCGATGAACAATGGGCGCGTCGAAAAAGGTGAGGTCATGGCTCGCGCTTGGCTTCGGCTGTCGGAAATTGGCTGGCAGGATAAAAGCCTGCAGCGAGCATCGCCAGCCCATCCGGCACGCGCGGCCCAAGACCGCCGACCAGCAGGGTCGGGTCCAGCGCCAGCAAACGTCCCTCGCGCGCCGCGCGGGTACCGGCCAGGGCAGGGTTCTGCTGCAGCAGGGCCTGCCTGGCCGCGTCACCCTCCAAGGCGCGATCAGCCACCACCACGACCTGCGGATCGAGCGCCAGCAGCGCCTCGCTGGACAACGCCTTGTAGCCGCTGTGACTGGCCAGATTGCGCCCGCCGGCACGGCTGATCAGCCAGTCGGCAGCGGTGTCGATACCACCAACCAGCGGACTGCCACCGGCATGCCCGAGCAATAGCAACACACCGGGCGCGTCTTGGCTGCGCTGGGCCTGCTCGACCCATTGTTGCTGGGTCTGCAAGCGCGCCTGGTAATCGGCGAAGGCGCGTTGCGCTGCCGCCTCATCACCGAGCAACTGGCCCAGACGATTCAGGTTGGCCTGTAGGCTGTCCAGCTCCGCGCGCGCCGTCAGACGCTCGATACGCACGCCGGCTACTGCCAGTTGCTCGAGCACCGGTGGCGGGCCCATCTCCTCGCTGCCCAGCAGCAGGTCCGGGCGCAGGGCGAGAATGCCCTCGGCAGCCAGTTGGCGTTGATAACCGACGCTGGGCAGCTTGGTCAGCGACGCCGGATGACGACTGGTGGTATCGACACCCACCAGTTTGCTCTCGCCGCCCAGCAACACCACCCACTCACTCAGGGCGCCGCCGGAGCTCACCCAGCGCTGCGGCAATGGCTCGGCAAGCGCCAGATTGGGAAACAGCAGGACAGCCGCCAGGCCGCCCAGAATATTGGCAAGACGCATGGTCTCAACTCCTCGAACGGGACATCGACCGGCCCCCGCTGGGAGCCGGCACGGATCAGGCCAGCACCGGCAGTGACTCGGCCAGCTCGCGCCAGTCATCACGCTCGGCCATGCCAGGCTTGCGTGCGCCGAACAGCTGGACGACCAGCTCGCCGTCGGCATCGAAGGCTTCCAGGCTGGTGATCACGCCATCGACGCTGGGCTTGCGCACGCGCCACAGCTCGACCACACCACGGGTCTGCAGGTGCAGATTGAAGTCGGGGTCGAGTACGTTGAACCAGCTGTCCATCCAGCGCAGGTTGTGCACCGGGCCGGTGTGGATCTGAATGCAGTGACGGTTACCGACGAACACCATGATCGGCACTTCACGGGCAGCGGCCTGCTCCATCAGCACTGTAAGCTCGGAGGTCGCCAGCGGCTGCGCCCATTGCTCACCCGCCAGGCGCAACGCCTGGGTGCGCGCGACTTCATGCTTTTTCAGCAGGGCGAAGAAATGGTGGGTGTCCTGCAGTGTCGCCCAGCCCTCACGCAGCGCCTGGCTGTCGACCTCCGCATCGGCCTTGCGCGCTGGTGCGGCTGGCGGTGGCAGCAATTGCAGCTCGGCATTCTGCTCGCCGGCGAAACGCTCGACCAGCGGCTGCCAGGCGTCCAGCTCGCTGCGCTCGGTCAGGTAGACCTTGTGCACGGCGACGCCCTGCTGGTCGAACACCTGGATGCTGCGTTGGGTGCCCTTGGCGGTTTCCTCGGCGATGGCGAACACGCTGGCCCAACCACCGAGGAACAGGCGCAGGTCGATGTCGGCAGACACCACCAGGCCCATCTGCCCGGATGCGGCAACGCTCACTTCACGGTACAGCCCCTTGCGCTCATGAACGCAATGCTCGTTACGCGTCAGCACCATGACCCGACCGAGTTCGCCAAGCGCCGGCAGCAGCGCGGCCCAATCCGGGCGCAGGCGCTGCGCGTCGATGCCCAGGCGGCTAGCGGTCAACTCGGCCTCGCTGACACCTAGCTGCGCCGCTGCTTCGCGGGCGCGCAGACGGGGTTGCTCATCACGCAGCCTTTGCCAGGCCTGGTAAAGACCGGCAGCCGGGGCTGCCAAGTTATTTGCGGTACTCATCGGGATTTCCTCTCTCACGGGCAGTTATCACCACCGTCGGCGACACGAGCGCGTACCGACACGGCAGTGCAATTTGAGATAACGATAATCTACCTGAGAATTATTTGCATCAAATAAGTAATCTGGTTAACGTCTTGCGCCGTCGCCAACCAGGCAGTCGCAGAGCTGCCACGCATGCACCGGAGTATCACCATGCACGTTCGCCCGCCCTTCGCTCGCCGCTCCTGGCTCGCGCTGCTGTTGCTGTGCCCTTCACTGGCTCTGGCTGAAACGCCGGCCGAGCTACCCGCTGTCGAGGTCACTGGAATGGCGGCCAAGCAACCGCTGCCGACCACGACCCAGACCGACGCCCAGACGCTGGAACGCCGACAGATTCGCAGCTTCGATGACCTGTCGCGCCGTGCCGAGCCGGGACTGAACTACAACCGCAGCAACAACAGCATCAACATCCGTGGTCTGGACCGCGACCGCGTGCTCACCACCCTCGATGGTATTCGCATGCCCTGGCTGAACGACGCCGTGCGCGACGTCAACGGCGGCCTCAATAGCATCGACTTCCAGGGGCTGTCCTCCATCGACGTGGTGCGCGGCGCCAACTCCAGCCAGGTTGGCTCAGGCGCCCTCGGCGGAGCGCTGCAATTGCGCACACTGAACCCGGACGATCTGCTGGGCGACAAGGACGAGTTCGCCGGCATGATCAAGAACGACTACGACAGCGCCGACCGCAGCTGGGGGCTCAATGCCGCGCTGGCCGGTCGTTTCAACGACACTTCCTGGTTGCTCCAGGCTGGCGGGCGCAAGGGGCACGAGCTCGATAACCAGGGCAACCGTGACGTTCTGGGCAGCCAGCGCACCGAGGCCAACCCCAGTGACACCGATCAGCACAGCCTGCTGCTCAAGGTTCAGCAGAAGCTCGGCGGCGGGCACCGCGTCGGTGTGACCGCCGAACTGTTCGAGCGCACAGAAGACATGGACAGCCGCATCAACCAGGGCACCGCCAACTATCCACGGCACTATGAAACCCGCGAGAGCAACGAGCGCAAGCGCCTGTCCTTCGACCACCAGTACCGTGCCGAGAGCAGCGACAGCCTGCTGGATTGGGCCGACACCATCGTCTACTGGCAGAAGCTGCGTCGCGAAGACGAGGTGGACGCCACTCGCGCCGGAACCCTCGCCGGCCCGTTCGGCCGTAACAACGAGATAGAGAAAACCCAATACGGCATCAACGGCAGCCTGGGCAAGCAACTGGGGCAGCACAACCTGACCCTCGGCGCGGAGTGGAGCCGCATCGAGGCCGAGCAGTACAGCGGCGGCTACGATGCCTGCCCCAGCGTACTGGTACCGCCCTTCCCGCCGCGCCCGGACAGCACGCCCGCCGGCATCTACTTTTCCTGCATCAACCTGCACACCAATCAGGCCGAAATGCCGAAGACGCCGGGCAATCTGTATGGCCTCTACCTGAAAGACGATATCGCCCTCAGCGACACACTGACCCTGACGCCGGGCGTGCGCTATGACCGCTACGAGTACAAACCCAAGAGCGGCACCAGCGGTTACGTGCTGGCCGGCGACAGTGTGATGCTGACCGAAAACAAGGACTCCAAGTGGTCCGGCAGCCTGCTGCTGACCTGGCAGGCGCACGAGCTGGCAACCCTCTACGCGCAGTGGGCGCAGGGCTTCAAGGCACCGGACGTCAACGAGCTGTACAGCACCTTCACCAACTCCGGCATGGGCTACGCGCGCGTCGGCAATCCCAACCTCAAGCCCGAAGAAAGCACCGGCCACGAAGTCGGCGCGCGCCTGGGCGACAAGCATCTGGGCGGCTCCGTCAGCCTGTTCGACAACCGTTACAAGAACTTCATCGACAGCATCACCGCCAACGAAGAGGACTATGGCTTCCAGGCCGGAGAATTCCCGACCTTCTTCGAGGTGATGGAGAACCGCGACAAGGTGCGCATCTACGGCGCCGAGGGCACCGCACAGTGGCAGTTCGCACCCTCCTGGCAAGCCTGGAGCTCGGTCGCCTGGGCCGTAGGCAAGGACCGCGAAACCAAACAGCACCTGAATTCGGTCGCCCCGCTGACCGGCACCCTCGGCCTCAGCTACACCCAGCAGCACTATGGTGCGGACCTGATGCTGACCGCCGCCCGCCGTCGCGACAAGGTCGAGAACGACAGCGACTTCAAGGCCCCCGGCTATGGCGTGGTCGACCTCACCGGTTACTGGCAACCGGCAGCGCTGGATGGCGTCCGACTGCAGGCCGGTCTGTTCAACCTGTTCGACAAGAAGTACTGGAACGCCCTCAATGTGCCCAGCATTGGCGGCCGCACCAGCCCGCAACCAGTCGACTACTACAGCGAGCCGGGTCGCACCTTCCGCGTGTCGGCCTCCTGGCAGTTCTGAGTTCCACTTGGCGCAAGGATGCGCCCTCCTCCTTCTTACGGGATAATCCGCCCGTCTTGCGGCGCTATGCGCCACCTTCTTCCTGCCGGAGGAAGGTCATCCGAGGTCGTCGACCTTTACGCTAACGGGAAACCGCGATGATTCGCTTGTGCGCCCCACAGGAACTGGCCGAGGGTCAGAGCCGGGGCTTCGTGCTCGACCAGTTGAACCTGCTTGCAGTACGCAGGGACGGTCAGGTTCACGCCTATATCAACCGCTGCCCACATCGCGGCATCGCCCTGGAGTGGCGGCCAGACGATTTTCTCGATGACAGCCGCAGCCTGATCCGCTGTGCGACTCACGGCGCACTGTTTCTGATCGAGAGCGGTGAATGCGTGGCCGGCCCGTGCGAGGGCCAGGCGCTGCAAAGGCTGGCGTGCAAGGAAGACGCGAGCGGAATCTGGATCGCGCCGTAGGGCGCGCACAGCGCACTCTACGTCAGAACTTCCAGCCGGCGAACCAGGGTGATCCCTTCAGGGCTGAGCTCGGCGCCGTAGGCCAGCACCTCCACCCCCGCAGCCTTGGCATCACGCAATCCCGCCGCGTAGGTCGGATCGATTTCCTCGGCGGCGCGCACTGCGCGAATGCCGGAGAGACTCACGCAGTACAGTTGCACCGTGCGCACTCCGGCACGCGCCAGCGCGGCCAGCTCGCGCAGGTGCTTGGCACCGCGCTGCGTCACTGCATCGGGAAAGGCCGCCACATCGCTGCCATCGAAGCCCAGCGTCACGCTCTTGACCTCGACATAAGCCGGCCCTTCCGGGTAATCCAGACGAAAATCGGCGCGGCTGTTTTCCACCCCGTAAGCCACCTCGCGCTTGAGCGCGGTAAAGCCGGCCAGCTCGCTGATCAGCCCGGCACGCAGCGCTTCTTCCACCAGCGCGTTGGCCCGTGCGGTGTTGATGCAGGCCAGGCGCCCCTGCGGCGTTTCGCTGATTTCCCAACTGCCCGGCAGCTTGCGCTTTGGATCGTTGCTGCGGCTGAACCAGATCCGACAGCCTTCGCTCATGCAGTTGAGCATCGAGCCGGTGTTGGCGCAGTGGATGGTCATCTGCTCGCCGCTGGCGGTCTCGATATCGGCGAGAAAGCGTTTGTAGCGGCGCAGCAGGCGCCCTTCTTCCAGCGGCGGATCAAAGCGCATCGGGCTTCCAGCTCTTCAGGCCGCGGGCGATACGCTCGACCGCCTGCTGCAGACGCTCGACGTTCTGCGTATAGGCGAAGCGCACATGGTGCCCGGCCTGGTAACGGCCGAAATCCAGCCCCGGGGTGAAGGCCACATGCTCGGTTTCGATGAAGTGCCGGCAGAAAGCGAAGGCGTCGCCGCCAAAGGCGCTGATGTCGGCATATAAATAGAAGGCGCCTTCAGGCGTGGCGGCGATACCGAAGCCCAGCTCACGCAATGCCGGCAGCAGGTAGTCACGGCGACGCTGGAATTCATGACGCCGCTCTTCGAAGATCGCCAGCGTGGCCGGTTCAAAGCAGGCCAGCGCGGCATGCTGGGCCATGCTCGGCGCACTGATATAGAGATTCTGCGCCAGCTTCTCCAACTCAGGCACCGCCGCCTCAGGCGCCACCAACCAACCCAGGCGCCAGCCGGTCATACCGAAATATTTGGAGAAACTATTGAGGACGAAGGCATCGTCGTCCACTTCCAGCACGCTCGTGGCATCGCAGCCGTAGGTCAGGCCGTGGTAGATCTCGTCCACCACCAGATGACCGCCACGCTGTTTGAGGCAGGTCGACAGGGCCGCCAGCTCATCCTTGTGCAGCAAGGTGCCGGTCGGGTTGGCCGGCGACGCGACCAGGGCGCCGACGCTGCCTGAGTCCCAATGCCGTTCTACCAATTGCGGGGTGAGCTGGTAACGCACGTCCGGGCCGACGGGCACCAGTTGCGCGGCGCCTTCGACCAGGCGCAAAAAATGACGATTGCACGGGTAGCCCGGGTCGGCCAGCAACCAGTGCTTGCCCGGGTCGACCAACAGGCTGGCGGCCAGCAGCAGTGCGCCGGAGCCGCCCGGTGTAACCAGAATACGCTGCGGATCGATGCTCAGCCGGTAACGCTGGGCATAGAAGCCGGCAATGGCTTCGCGCAGTTGCGGCAAGCCACACGCGGCGGTGTAACGAGTGTACCCGGCCGCCAGCGCGGCCTGACCGGCGCGAATGATCGGCTCGGCCGTGGTGAAGTCCGGTTCGCCGATCTCCAGGTGGATGACATCGTGACCGGCTGCCTGCAACTCGTTGGCACGCGCCAGCAAGGCCATCACATGGAAGGGTTCGATGGCGCGACTGCGCGCACTGTAGAGCTGAGCCATGGTTCTGTCTTCAGGGTTGCGAGGCGCGGATTCTAGCAGGGCGGCTTCGGGCCTCGGCAAGGGCACAAAAGCACCGCTACGCTTGTTGCTCAGCCCTGTGAGGATTTCGCTCACAGCCTGGGCAGGGCAGAGACAACCGGGAGTAGCGCGCCCCGATTCGATCTGGTAAGTTCGCCCGCTTGCAGCCGCAGGGCCGGGCAAACACCTGGCAACGGATTTACCTGCGCGATGGAATTGAAAGAGTGAGAGGCGTCATCCATGCCCACAAAAGAAAAAGCCCAAAGCACCAGCCAGCTGATGCGTGGTTTCGAGCCCTATCAGGAAAAGAAGGGCGAGGAATACATGAGCGAGCCGATGCGCGCTCACTTCACCAGCATCCTCAATAAGTGGAAGCTGGAGCTGATGCAGGAAGTCGACCGCACCGTGCACCACATGCAGGACGAAGCGGCCAATTTCCCTGACCCGGCCGACCGCGCCAGCCAGGAAGAAGAATTCAGCCTGGAACTGCGTGCCCGTGACCGCGAGCGCAAGCTGATCAAGAAGATCGACGAGACCCTGCAGCTGATCGAAGACAACGATTACGGCTGGTGCGACTCCTGCGGTGTCGAAATCGGCATCCGCCGCCTCGAAGCCCGCCCGACCGCGACCCTGTGCATCGACTGCAAGACGCTGGCGGAAATCAAGGAAAAACAGGTCGGTTCCTGATCTGTCGACGGGGCGCTCAGGCGCCCCGCTCTGTTTCTGGCCTTGGCTCCATGAACACTGCCTATATCGGGCGCTTCGCCCCAACGCCCAGCGGCTATCTGCACTTCGGCTCGCTGGTCGCCGCCCTCGCCTCCTATCTCGACGCTCGCGCCGTTGGCGGCCGCTGGCTGCTGCGCATGGAAGACCTCGACCCGCCCCGGGAAGTCCCCGGCGCCCAAGATGCTATCCTGCGCACCTTGGAGACCTACGGTTTCGAGTGGGATGGCCAGCTGGTGCGCCAGAGTGCGCGCCACGGCGAATACGCCGCCGTGATTGCCCGGCTGTTCGCCCAGGGGCTGGCCTATGCCTGCATCTGCTCGCGCAAGCAGCTCGAAGGCTACGCCGGCATCTATCCAGGTTTTTGCCGCAACGCCTGTCATCCCGATCACGACGCGGCGATCCGTCTGCGCGTACCGGAGCTGGATTATCACTTCGTCGACCGTGTGCAGGGTGAGTTCCGCCAGCACTTGGGCCGTGAAGTGGGCGACTTCGTGATTCGCCGCCGCGATGGCCTGTTTGCCTACCAGCTCGCGGTGGTACTGGACGATGCCTGGCAGGGTGTGACCGACGTGGTGCGCGGCGCCGACCTGCTCGACTCCACCCCGCGCCAGCTCTACCTGCAGGAACTATTCGGGTTGCCGCAGCCGCGTTACCTGCACGTGCCGCTGATCATCCAGCCGGACGGCCACAAGCTGGGCAAAAGCTACCGCTCGCCGCCCCTGCCCGCCGACCAGGCCAGCCCGCTGCTATTGCGCGCCCTGCGTGCGCTGGGCCAGCAACCGCCAGCCGAGCTGCAAGGTGCAGCCCCCGCCGAGTTACTGGCCTGGGGCATCGCCAACTGGGATGCCACCCGCATTCCCCGCAGCCGCACCCTGGCCGAAGCGCAATTGAAGTAGTAGTGGCCCGAACGTAATCCGGGGACGATGGTGCAGGCATCCCCGGATTCCATATACGGGCTACGCGAGCTGGCTTCAAGTTTGTGGCTTGCGATGTGCGGCATCCTTTACCATCGTGGCATCTTTCGACGGGATGTCACATGTATATCTACCGACTGGTTCTGATCCTGGTAGTGGGGATCTACCTGTTCTCACCGGCCATCATGGACTGGTGGATCGACCCCAATGGCGCCTGGTATCGGCCTTATCTGCTGTGGCTGATCCTGATCGTCGTCACCTTCATTCTTCAGAGCCAAGACGATGCTGACGAGCTTTAGCCTGAGCGAACTGATCCTGATCAGCGCCGGCTATCTGCTAGTGCTGTTCGGCGTCGCCTGGGCCAGTGAACACGGCCTTGTACCCCGCCGGATCATCCGTCACCCGCTGACCTACACCCTGTCACTGGGCGTCTACGCCAGCGCCTGGGCCTTCTACGGCACGGTCGGCCTGGCTTATCAGTACGGCTACGGCTTTCTCGCCAGCTACCTGGGCGTCTCCGGTGCGTTCCTGCTGGCGCCGGTGCTGCTCTACCCGATCCTGCGCATCACCCGCACCTACCAGCTGTCATCGCTGGCCGACCTGTTCGCCTTTCGTTTTCGCAGCACCTGGGCCGGGGCGCTGACCACCCTGTTCATGCTTATCGGCGTGCTGCCGCTGCTGGCCCTGCAGATTCAGGCGGTAGCCGACTCCATCGGCATCCTCAGTCGCGAACCGCTGCAGGAAAAAGTGGCGCTGAGTTACTGCGGGCTGATCATCCTCTTCACCATCCTGTTCGGCGCGCGCCATATCGCCACCCGCGAGAAACACGAAGGCCTGGTGTTCGCCATTGCCTTCGAGTCGCTGGTCAAGCTGGTCGCCCTCGGCGTGATCGGCTGGTACGCGCTGTATCAGGTATTCGGCGGCCCACGCGAGCTGGAGCTGTGGCTGGTACAGAACCAAACGGCACTGGCCACGCTGCACACACCGCTGCAGGAAGGGCCATGGCGCACCTTGCTGCTGGTGTTCTTCGCCTCGGCCATCGTCATGCCGCACATGTACCACATGACCTTCACCGAGAACCTCAACCCACGCGCCATGGTCAGCGCCAGCTGGGGCCTGCCGCTGTTCCTGCTGCTGATGAGCCTGGCCGTGCCACTGATTCTCTGGGCCGGCCTCAAACTGGGCGCCACCACCAACCCGGAATATTTCACCCTGGGCCTGGGCATCGCCGTCAACAGTGAGACGCTGGCCCTGCTCGCTTACATAGGCGGGCTGTCAGCCTCCAGCGGGCTGATCATCGTCAGCACCCTGGCGCTGTCGGGCATGGCGCTGAATCACCTGGTGCTGCCGCTGTACCAACCACCGGCCGAAGGCAATATCTACCGCTGGCTGAAGTGGACCCGGCGCACGCTGATCGCCTTCATCATCATGGCCGGCTACGGTTTCTACCTGCTGCTCGGCGCCCAGCAGGACCTGGCCAATCTGGGCATCGTCGCCTTCGTCGCCACCCTGCAGTTCCTGCCCGGCGTGCTGTCGGTGCTGTATTGGCAAACGGCCAACCGGCGCGGTTTCATCGCCGGCCTGCTGGCCGGCACCGGCGTCTGGGCGCTGACCATGCTACTGCCGCTGCTGGGCAACCAGGAAGGTTTCTACCTGCCACTGTTCAACGCCATCTACGTCCTCGATGACGCCAGCTGGCACCTGGCGGCCATCGCCTCGCTGGCGACCAACGTGCTGGTGTTCACCCTGGTGTCACTGTTCAGCGAAGCCAGCCCCGAGGAAAAGAGCGCCGCCGAAGCCTGCGCGGTGGACAACGTACGCCGCCCGCAACGCCGCGAACTGGTCGCCGTGTCGCCACAGGACTTCGCCGCGCAACTGGCCAAGCCACTGGGCGCCAAGACCGCCCAGCGCGAAGTGGAGCAGGCGCTGCGCGATCTGCACCTGCCCTTCGACGAAGGCCGCCCCTACGCCCTGCGTCGCCTGCGTGACCGCCTCGAGGCCAACCTGTCCGGCCTGATGGGACCGAGCGTGGCACAGGACATCGTCGAAACCTTCCTGCCCTACAAATCCGGCACCGAAGGTTATGTCACCGAGGACATCCACTTCATCGAAAGCCGCCTGGAAGATTACCAGTCACGCCTCACCGGCCTCGCCGCCGAACTCGATGCCCTGCGCCGCTACCACCGCCAGACCCTGCAGGAGCTGCCGATGGGCGTGTGCTCGCTGGCCAAGGATCAGGAAATCCTGATGTGGAACCGCGCCATGGAAGAACTCACCGACATCCCTGCCCAGCGCATCGTCGGCTCGCGCCTGAGCACCCTGAGCGAACCCTGGAAAAGCCTGCTGCAGGACTTCATCGAACGCCCCGACCAGCACCTGCACAAGAAGCACCTGGCGCTCGATGGCCAGATTCGCTGGCTCAATCTGCACAAGGCGGCCATCAACGAACCACTGGCGCCCGGTAACAGTGGCCTGGTGCTGCTGGTCGAGGATCAGACCGAAACCCAGATGCTCGAAGACAAACTGGTGCACTCCGAACGCCTGGCCAGCATCGGTCGCCTCGCTGCCGGCGTGGCCCACGAGATCGGCAACCCCATCACCGGCATCGCCTGCCTGGCGCAGAACCTGCGTGAAGAGCGGGAGAACGACGCCGAACTGACCGAAATCAGCGGGCAGATCCTCGAACAGACCAAACGCGTCTCGCGCATCGTCCAGTCACTGATGAGCTTCGCCCACTCCGGCAGCCACCAGCGCAGCGACGACCCCGTGTGCCTGGCCGACGTGGCGCAGGACGCCATCGGCCTGCTGTCGCTGAACAAGCGCAACTTCGATATCCAGTTCTACAACCTCTGCGATCCGCAGCACTGGGCTTGTGGCGACCCACAGCGTCTGGCTCAGGTCCTGATCAACCTGCTCTCAAACGCGCGTGATGCCTCGCCCCCCGGCGGCGCCATCCGCGTGCGCAGCGAGGCCAGCGAGCACACCGTCGACCTGATCGTCGAGGACGAAGGCAGCGGCATTCCCAAGGCGATCATCGACCGCCTGTTCGAGCCTTTCTTCACCACCAAGGATCCAGGCGAAGGGACAGGCCTGGGCCTCGCGCTGGTCTATTCGATCGTGGAAGAGCATTATGGACAGATAACAATCGACAGCCCGGCCGACCCCGAGCGCCAACTGGGCACTCGTATTCGGGTCACCCTGCCGAGGCATGTCGAGGCGACGTCCGTAGCGATGTAAACAGCGAGAGAGGCGCCCATGGCACCTCCGTGACCGTCGAGAGACCGAATTGATGCCACATATTCTTATCGTCGAAGACGAAACCATTATCCGCTCTGCCTTGCGCCGCCTGCTCGAACGCAATCAGTACCAGGTCAGCGAAGCTGGCTCGGTACAGGAAGCCCAGGAGCGCTACAGCATTCCCACCTTCGACCTAATCGTCAGTGACCTGCGCCTGCCCGGCGCACCAGGTACCGAACTGATCAAACTGGGTGAAGGTACCCCGGTGCTGATCATGACCAGCTACGCCAGCCTGCGCTCGGCGGTGGACTCGATGAAGATGGGCGCGGTCGATTACATCGCCAAGCCCTTCGACCACGACGAGATGCTGCAGGCCGTTGCCCGCATTCTGCGTGACCACCAGGAAGCCAGGCGCGCACCGGCGCCTGTCGCCACCAGCGATAACACGCGCAATGGTGCAACCGAAAAGGCGACGGCTAACGCCAACGGCGAGATCGGCATCATCGGCTCCTGCGCGGCCATGCAGGAGCTTTACAGCAAGATTCGCAAGGTCGCCCCCACCGACTCCAATGTACTGGTGCAGGGCGAGTCCGGCACCGGCAAGGAACTGGTCGCGCGCGCCCTGCACAACCTCTCCAAACGCGCCAAGGCGCCGCTGATTTCGGTGAACTGCGCGGCCATTCCAGAGACCCTGATCGAGTCCGAACTGTTCGGCCACGAAAAAGGCGCCTTCACTGGCGCCAGCGCCGGGCGTGCCGGCCTGGTGGAAGCGGCCGACGGTGGCACGCTGTTCCTCGACGAAATCGGTGAATTGCCGCTGGAAGCCCAGGCGCGACTGCTACGCGTGCTACAGGAAGGCGAAATTCGCCGGGTCGGCTCGGTGCAGTCGCAGAAGGTCGACGTGCGCCTGATCGCCGCGACGCACCGCGATCTCAAGACCCTGGCCAAGACCGGCCAATTCCGTGAGGACCTGTATTACCGCCTGCACGTCATAGCACTCAAGCTGCCGGCGCTGCGCGAGCGCGGTAGCGACGTGACCGAGATCGCCCAGGCGTTCCTGGTGCGCCAGTACACCCGTATGGGCCGCGAGCCGTTGCGCTTCACTCATGATGCCGAGCAAGCGATCCGCCATTACCCCTGGCCGGGTAACGTGCGCGAACTGGAAAACGCCATCGAGCGCGCAGTGATTCTCTGCGAGGGTGCGGAAATTTCCGCGGACCTGCTGGGCATCGACATTGAGCTGGATGATCTGGATGACGAGGACTTCGGCCTGCCGGCGGCAGGCGGACAGAGCAGTGGCAACAGCCACGAGCCGACCGAGGACCTGTCACTGGAAGATTACTTCCAGCACTTCGTCCTCGAACACCAGGACCACATGACCGAGACCGAGCTGGCGCGCAAGCTGGGCATCAGTCGCAAATGCCTGTGGGAGCGCCGTCAGCGCCTGGGCATTCCACGGCGTAAAACCGGCGTAACCAGCAGCCCTTGAGTTAACGCCTCGGTGACAACCTGTCTGCGCCGGGGTTCCACAGGTTGTTACCTTTTCAATATCTCGTAACAAAGGCCGGGTCTATCGGTAACGAAAATCCGGCTCCCCCTCCCCCATCCAACACCCAAACCTGCCGCAAACCCTTGATTTACAAGGAATCGCAAAAACTGGCACGGCATCTGCTTTATCTCTGGCACAACAACAATAACAAGCAATGCCCTACACAATAAGAACAAGACGTAACGACTCCAGCACAACAAGAACAACAAGGTACGGAGGCGCAGCTAACTGATTCTTTTGGAGAGGAGTTGCCGCAAGGGGTTCGCCCCAGCGACCAGGCTGAGAATAACAAAACTGCCTCAAGGCAGCGCCGGAACTGGTTGATTAAGGCAGCATCAGCGTCCAAAGAAATCCGTTTGCTATTGGCTCCCCTCTCTAGGGAGCACCCGGTAAGCCACGGTAAACCGGGAAGAGCCAACAACAAAAACAACAGGCTCTCAATAACAATAAAAAACAGCACGCACCAACTTGGGGAGGAGCTTCGGCTCCCCCAGTAGCTTCCGCCTCTCAAATCCCCGCCTGCCGCCCTTCTACACACCTTCTCCCTACACGATGCTAGAATCCGCAGTAATCATGCGGTCATCGTTTCGCATGCAGTTGAAAAACCTTGCCAAAGCAAACTGCTTTTAACGCCGTGATGCCCACGCAATTCGATTTTCAAGCGCATGCGCAGCAGGCCGACCACTACTCCAAACAGTGCATCCCATGCTGAAAAAGCTGTTCAAATCTTTCCACTCACCTCTGCGCCGTGCCCCACGCCCACGCAGCACTCCCGAAGTGCTGAACAGCAGCCAACATCCGCTCAAGCGCAACGAGATCAGCCGTCACGCCATAAGCGTGGTCGAGCGCCTGCAGAAGGCCGGCTACCAGGCCTATCTGGTCGGTGGTTGCGTTCGCGACCTGCTGCTGGATATCGACCCCAAGGATTTCGACGTCGCCACCAATGCCACGCCCGAGCAGGTGCGTGCCGAATTTCGTAACGCCCGGGTCATCGGTCGCCGCTTCAAGCTGGTGCATGTGCATTTCGGCCGTGAAATCATCGAAGTGGCCACCTTCCGTGCCAATCACCCCCAGGGCGATGAGGAAGAGAACAGCAATCTGGCGTCACGCAACGAGAGCGGCCGCATCCTGCGCGACAACGTCTACGGCACCCTGGAAGACGATGCACAGCGCCGTGACTTCACCATCAACGCGCTGTACTACGATCCGACCCAGGAACACATCCTCGACTACGCCCGTGGCATGCATGATGTGCGCAACCACCTGGTGCGCCTGATCGGCGATCCGGAACAGCGTTACCTGGAAGACCCGGTGCGTATGCTGCGTGCGGTGCGCTTCGCCGCCAAGCTCGACTTCGACATCGAGAAGCACAGCGCCGCACCGATCCGTCGCCTGGCGCCGATGCTGCGCGATATTCCCTCGGCACGCCTGTTCGACGAAGTGCTCAAGCTGTTCCTCGCCGGTTACGCCGAATACACCTTCGACCTGCTGCTCGAGCACGACCTGTTCGCCCAGTTGTTCCCGGCCAGCGGTGAAGCGCTCAAACGCAATCCCGGGTACACCGAGAAGCTGATTCGTCAGGCACTGATCAACACCGACAATCGTATTCACGATGGCAAATCCGTGACGCCGGCGTTTCTCTTTGCGGCCCTGCTCTGGCCTGCATTGCCGGCACGCGTGCTGCAACTGCAGAACAAGGGCATGCCGCCGATTCCGGCGATGCAGGAAGCCGCCCACGAACTGATCGCCGAGCAGTGCCAGCGCATTGCCGTACCCAAGCGTTTCACCATCCCGATTCGCGAGATCTGGGACATGCAGGAGCGTCTGCCGCGCCGTAGCGGCAAGCGTGCCGACCTGCTGCTGGAAAACCCGCGCTTCCGCGCCGGCTACGACTTCCTCCTGCTGCGCGAACTGGCCGGCGAAGACACCGGCGGCCTGGGCCAATGGTGGACGGACTATCAGGACGCCAATGACAGCGAGCGCCGGCAGATGATTCGCGACCTCGCCGGCAAAGGCGAAGCCACCGGTAACGCGCCGCGCAAACGTCGCCGCAGCAACAACAATCGCCGCAAGCGCAGCGACGAAAGCGGCGGCGAATGATGGAACGGGTTTACATCGGCCTTGGCAGCAACCTGGCCAAGCCCCTCCAACAGCTGCGCGCGGCCTTGCAGGCCATCGCACAGTTGCCGCACAGCCAACTCCAGGCGCATTCGTCGTTCTACATCAGCGACCCACTGGGTCCGGCGGATCAGCCGCGTTACGTCAACGCCGTGGCCGCGCTGGATACCGCACTGGAGCCCTGGCAGTTGCTCGACGCGCTGCAACGCATCGAACAGGAGCAGGGTCGCGTGCGCAGGGCCGAACGCTGGGGACCGCGCACACTGGACCTGGATATCCTGCTGTTCGGTAAGCGCCTGATCGACGACGAGCGCCTGACCGTGCCGCACTACCACATGCACGCCCGCCCCTTCGTGCTCTACCCGCTGGCCGAGCTGGTCGCCGAGCTGCAGTTGCCGGACGGCCGCAGTCTCGCAGCCTTGCTGCAAGCCTGCCCCTTCAGCGGCCTGGAACGCCTGCCGGAATAAGGCAGCAAGGCCGCGCAGGCTCTAGCGTGGCATTAACGCGGTAACGCCAGTAACAGAGCGGTAACACCCGCAATTGACTTCGTGCCCCCCCATCAGGACTATAGGTGTCCCGTCGCCCTGCGCCGGGCGCACCTTTGATGCCAATCCAGGCCGGATTGCAGCCAGATAGAAGCGGTATACCGAGCCTGAGCGAGGACCTTTGAAATGCCTGACGTTACCCTGACCACCCTGCAGAGTCTCAAGCAGAACGGTGAAAAGATCGCCATGCTGACCTGCTATGACGCCACCTACGCCCATGCGGCCTGCCAAGCGGGTGTCGACGTGTTGCTGGTCGGCGACTCCCTGGGCATGGTTCTGCAGGGGCATGACAGCACCCTGCCGGTCAGCGTCGAGGACATGGCCTATCACACTGCCTGCGTCAAACGCGGCAACCAGGGTGCACTGATCCTCACCGACCTGCCATTCATGGCCTATGCCACCACCGAACAGGCGCTGCACAACAGCGCCCGGTTGATGCAGGCCGGCGCCCATATGGTCAAACTGGAAGGCGCCGGCTGGCTGGCCGAGCCGATCCGTCTGCTGGCGGAGCGTGGCGTACCGGTGTGCGCGCACCTGGGTCTGACCCCGCAAGCGGTGAATATCCTCGGCGGCTACAAGGTGCAGGGCCGTCAGGAAGCGCAGGCGCGACAGATGCGCGCCGATGCCATGGCGCTGGAACAGGCCGGCGCAGCCATGCTGCTGCTCGAATGCGTGCCGAGCGAACTGGCCGCAGAAATCACCCAGGCGGTGAAGATTCCGGTGATAGGCATCGGCGCCGGCAGCGCCACCGATGGCCAGGTGCTGGTGCAACACGACATGCTCGGGCTGTCGCTATCGGGCCGCGCACCGAAGTTCGTGCGCAACTTCATGGAAGGCCAAGGCAGCATTCAGGGTGCTTTCAGCGCTTACGTACAGGCAGTCAAGGACGGTAGCTTCCCCGCCGCCGAACATGGTTTTTCCGCATGAACACGGTGAAAACCCTGCGCGAGTTGCGCGCAGCCGTCGCCCAGGCACGGGCCGATAGCAAGCAGATCGGCTTCGTGCCGACCATGGGCAATCTGCACGCGGGTCACGTGTCGCTGGTGGAAATCGCCGCCCAGCGCGCCGACTTCGTCGTCGCCAGCATCTTCGTCAACCCTCTGCAGTTCGGCGCCGGTGAAGATCTGGATACGTATCCGCGTACCCTCGCCGCCGACCAGGACAAACTGCTGGCAGCCGGCTGCCACCTGCTGTTTCACCCTGATGTCGCGGAAATCTACCCGCACGGCATGGGTGACCAGACCCGCGTCAGCGTTCCCGGTGTTTCCGAAGGCCTCTGCGGCGCCAGCCGTCCGGGGCATTTCGAAGGTGTGGCGACGGTGGTGACCAAGCTGTTCAACATGGTCCAGCCTGATCTGGCCGTGTTCGGCGAGAAGGACTACCAGCAACTGGCGGTGATCCGCGCGCTGGTGCAGGACCTGAACATGCCGATCCAGATCATCGGTGCACCGACTCAACGCGCCGAGGACGGCCTTGCCCTGTCCTCGCGCAACGGCTACCTCAGCGACGAACAACGCGCCGCCGCCCCAGCGCTGTATCGAGGTCTGCAAGCAATTGCCGAAGAACTGCGCCGTGGCGCCCGCGACTACCCGCGGCTTATCGACAGTACCCAGGCGCAGCAGCGTGCCGCTGGTTTCGTGCCCGACTACCTGGAGATTCGCAACGCGCTGAATCTGCGCCCGGCACAGCTCGACGACCATCACCTGGTGATTCTGACCGCCGCACAGCTGGGTAGCACCCGTCTGATCGACAATCTGGTGGTTGAACTGCCACGCCAGTAGCTGCCTGCAAAGGCAGCCGGTTACACTCTCAAAGGCCCGGATCAATCCGGGCCTTTTGCTTTTGTGGATCAGGAGCTCCGATGGCCTATTACCAGCAGCCTCACGACGTCACCACCCTGCCCGCCTGGCAGGCCCTGCAGCAACACCGCGCCGAAATGGCCGGGTTCAGCATGCGCGAGGCCTTCGCAGCGGACGCACGGCGCTTCCAGCGCTTTTCCCTCGATAGCTGCGGGCTGCTGCTGGACTACTCGAAGAACCTGATCGACGAACGCGGCCTGGAACTGCTGATGCAACTGGCCGAACAGACCGGCCTGCACCAGTCCATCGCCGCCCTGTACAGCGGCGAGCAGGTCAACGCCTCGGAAGGCCGCGCCGCGCTGCATACCGCCCTGCGCAGCCCGATCGGCCGCCGCCTGCTGCTCGATGGCCACGACATCATTCCCGAGGTGCACCGCGTCCTGAACCAGGTCACCGAACTGGTCAGTCGCATCCACAGCGGCCTGTGGCGCGGCTACAGCGAAAAACCGATCAAGGAAGTGGTGAACATCGGTATCGGCGGCTCCTTCCTCGGCCCACAACTGGTTTCCGAAGCACTGCGCCCGTTCACGCAACGCGGGGTGCGCTGCCACTACCTGGCCAATATCGACGGCAGCGAATTCCGCGAACTGACCGCTCGCCTCGATCCGGAAACCACCCTGTTCATCGTTTCCAGCAAGTCCTTCGGCACCCTGGAAACCCTGAAGAACACCCTGGCCGCACGTGACTGGTACCTGGCCATGGGCGGCCCGGAAGAACAGCTGCACCGTCACTTCATCGCCGTGACCAGCAACCGCAAGGCTGCCATCGAGTTCGGTATCGGCGAAGAGAACATCTTTCCCATGTGGGACTGGGTTGGCGGGCGTTACTCGCTGTGGTCGGCCATCGGCCTGCCCATCGCCCTGGCCATTGGCGTGTCCAACTTCAAGGAACTGCTGGCCGGTGCCTACGCCATGGATCAGCACTTCACCCAGGCACCACTGGCCGAAAACATGCCGGTGCTGATGGCCCTGCTGGGCATCTGGTACACCAATTTCTGGGGTGCGCAGAGCCACGCGATCCTGCCCTACGACCACTACCTACGTAACTTCACCAAGCACCTGCAGCAGCTGGACATGGAGTCCAACGGCAAGAGCGTGCGCCAGGACGGTAGCGAACTGAACATCGCCACAGGGCCGATCATCTGGGGCGGCGTCGGCTGCAACGGCCAGCATGCCTACCACCAGTTGCTGCACCAGGGCCGTCTGCTGGTACCGGCGGACTTCATCGTCCCGGTCAACAGCTACAACCCGCTGTCCGACCATCACCAGTGGCTGTTCGCCAACTGCCTGTCGCAAGCCCAGGCGCTGATGCAGGGCAAGACGCGTGAGGAGGCCGAAGCCGAACTGCGTGCCAAGGGCATGAATGAGGCCGACGTGCAGCGCCTGGCGCCGCACAAGGTCATTCCCGGCAACCGTCCGAGCAATATCCTGGTGATGAACCGCATCGCGCCGTTCGAGCTGGGCGCACTGGTGGCCCTGTATGAGCACAAGGTCTTCGTACAGAGCGCCATCTGGGGCATCAACGCCTTCGACCAATGGGGCGTGGAGCTGGGCAAGGAGATGGGCAAGGAGGTCTATCAGCGCCTGACCGGCCAGGTCGACAGCAGCGCCTCGGATGCCTCGACCCAGGGCCTGATCGACCACTTCCGCGAGCGCCATCGCGGCTGATCCATCGCCCTTCGCGCCACCCGGCACCTGAGAGCCGGGCGGCGCTGTACTGGCCCACTGAACATCGCCCCTTGAACCAAGCACCTGCTTGGGTGCACCCTTGTGATTGTTGCGGAAACATAATTACAAGGACCCCGCCATGTTCGAGATCACTCGCCATCCCGTGTCAGATGCCGTGCGTCAGCGTGCGCACCTGGATAACGACGCCTATCTGCGCCTGTACCAGCAGTCCGTCGAGCAACCCGAAATCTTCTGGGCCGAGCAGGCCAAGGCCTTCCTCAGCTGGTTCAAGCCCTGGGATCAGGTGCACGCCAGCGATCTGCAGCTGGGCCACGCCGAATGGTTCAAGGGCGGCCAGCTCAACGTCGCCTACAACTGCATCGATCGCCACTTGGAAAAACGTGGCGAACAGATCGCCATCATCTGGGAAGGCGATAACCCGGCCGAGTCGGCGCACATCACCTACAACAAGCTGCACCACAACGTCAGTCGCCTGGCCAATGTGCTGAAAAGCCGTGGCGTGAAGAAGGGCGACCGGGTGTGCATCTACATGCCGATGATCCCCGAGGCGGCCTACGCCATGCTCGCCTGTGCGCGCATCGGCGCCGTGCATTCGGTGGTGTTCGGCGGCTTCTCCCCCGATGCCCTGCGCGATCGTATCCTCGATGCCGACTGCCGCGCGGTGATCACTGCCGACGAAGGCGTGCGCGGCGGCAAGTACATCCCGTTGAAAGCCAACGTCGACAAGGCCCTGCAGAGTTGCCCGGACGTGTCCACCGTGGTGGTGGTCGAGCGCACCCAGGGTGACGTCGCCTGGGTCGAAGGCCGCGACCTCTGGTATCACCAGGCGCTCAAGGAAGTCAGCGCGGTGTGCCCGGCCGAGCCGATGGACGCCGAGGATCCGCTGTTCATCCTCTACACCTCAGGCAGCACCGGCAAACCCAAGGGCGTGCTGCACACTACCGGCGGTTACCTGCTTGGCGCGGCGATGACCCACAAGTACGTGTTCGACTACCACGAAGGCGAGATCTACTGGTGCACCGCCGATGTCGGCTGGGTCACCGGGCACAGCTACATCGTCTACGGCCCGCTGGCCAATGCCGCCACCACCCTGATGTTCGAGGGCGTACCGAACTACCCGGACGCCTCGCGCTTCTGGCAGGTGATCGACAAGCACCAGGTCAACACCTTCTACACCGCACCGACCGCCCTGCGCGCACTGATGCGTGAGGGCGAGGCGCCGGTGAAAGCTACCTCGCGCAGCAGCCTGCGTCTGCTCGGCAGCGTGGGCGAGCCGATCAACCCGGAAGCCTGGGAATGGTATTTCCATGTGGTCGGTGACATGCGCTGCCCCATCGTCGATACCTGGTGGCAGACCGAAACCGGCTCGATCCTGATCACCCCGCTGCCCGGCGCCACCGACCTCAAACCGGGCTCGGCCACCCGCCCCTTCTTTGGCGTGCAGCCGGTGCTGCTGGATGAGCAGGGCAAGGAAATCGACGGCCCCGGCAGCGGCGTACTGGCGATCAAGGCCAGCTGGCCGAGCCAGATCCGCAGCGTCTATGGCGATCACCAGCGCATGATCGACACCTACTTCAAGCCCTACCCCGGCTACTACTTCACCGGCGACGGCGCACGCCGCGACGAGGACGGCTACTACTGGATCACCGGCCGCGTCGACGACGTGATCAACGTATCCGGGCACCGCATCGGCACTGCCGAAGTGGAGAGCGCGCTGGTGTTGCACGATGCCGTGGCCGAAGCCGCCGTGGTCGGCTATCCGCATGATGTGAAGGGCCAGGGCATCTACGCCTACGTCACCCTGATGAATGATCAGGAGCCCTCCGACGAGCTGAAGAAGGATTTGCTCAGCCTGGTCGGCAAGGAGATCGGCAGCTTCGCCAAGCCGGAGCTGATCCAGTGGGCGCCCGGCCTGCCCAAGACCCGCTCGGGCAAGATCATGCGGCGTATCCTGCGCAAGATCGCCTGCAACGAACTGGAAAACATGGGCGACACCTCGACCCTGGCCGACCCCAGCGTGGTCGACAGCCTGATCGATCAGCGCCTCAACCGCTGAGCCTCGCGCCCGGCCTGAAAGGGCCGGGCGCATCTTGTCTTGTGCCTGCCAAGCGCCGACACTGCGCGCCATGGAAAGCCTACGTCGTCAGATCGAAAAACAGGTGCACAGCCTCACCGGCGCCTCGCTGGGCGTGCTCGACCTCGACCAGCCGCGCGGGGATGCTGGCCTGTTCGGCCCCGAGTCGATGGTCTGGGAAGTCCACGCCGACTTCAGCGCGATGATGGTCGGCGGCATCTCCGCCCTGCTCCTGCAGATGCTTCACCCACTGGCACTGGCCGGGGTGTGGGATCACTCTACCTTTCGCCAGGACATGCTCGGCCGCCTGCGCCGCACCAGCCTGTTCATCGCCGGCACCACCTATGGCGGCCTGCACGATGCCGAACAGTTGCTCGACAAGGTGCGCCGCATCCACCTGCAGGTGGTCGGTCATGCGCCGGATGGCCGTCCTTACGCCGCCAGCGATCCCGAACTGCTGACCTGGGTGCATGTCTCCGAGGTCAGCCAGTTCCTCGCCGGCTACCTGCGCTACGTCGACCCGCAGTTGCCGCAGGCCGAACAGGATCGCTACTACCGCGAAGTGGCGCTGATCGCCGAGCGCCTCGGCGCGCAGGACGTGCCCAAATCGGCGCAGGCCATCGCCGATTATCTGCAACGCATGCGCCCGCAGCTGCTCTGCGATGCGCGCACGCGCGAAGTGGTGCGCCTGCTGTACGACGCGCCGATGCCCAGCCTGCTCGCCAAGCCCTTCGGCGGCCTGATGATGCAGGCCGGTGTCGACCTGCTGCCGGACTGGGCCAGCGACCTGCTCGGCGAACACCAGGCCGCCTGGCGCCGCCCGCTGATCCGCGCCAGCGTGCAGCGTACCGCCAACCTGCTGCGCTGGGCCGTACGCAACAGCGCCGCGCAGCGCGCCCGTCGCCGTCTGTTGCCTGACTCATAAGGCGAGCGCTCCCTCGGGCAGCGGCTTTTCTTGATAAACTGCCACTCTTTCCTACCCCGAGATGCCGCGCATGCCCGCTCTTGATCAGGCGCTGCGCGCCGCCCTCGACGACCGTGAAAACCTGCTTAGCCAATTGCACTCGCAAGACACCTACTGCTATCGCCTGTTCCATGGCACGCAGGAAGGCGCACCTGGCCTGACCGTCGATCGCTACGGCCCGCAACTGCTGGTGCAGAGCTTCCACCAACCGCTGGAGCATGACGCCCTGCTGCAACTGGCCGATCAGATTCAGGAAAGGCTCGGCCAGCCCCTGCTGCTGGTCTACAACGACCGCTCGAAAAGCCATTCGCGCATCAACCGCAACCCCGAACTGCATCAGGCCGAGGCGGCTGCCCTGGAGGATCTGGTCGGCCAGGAATGGGGCCTGAATTACCGGGTGCGCGGTCGCCATGCCGGACAGGACCCGCTGCTATTTCTCGACCTGCGCAATGCACGCGGCTGGGTCAAGGCCAACAGCGCAGGCAAATCCGTACTCAACCTGTTCGCCTATACCTGCGGTGTTGGCCTGTGCGCGGCGGCGGGCGGTGCCCGTGAAGTGGTCAACCTGGACTTCGCCGAAGGCAACCTGGCAGTCGGCCGCGAGAACGCCGCGCTCAATCCCGGGCTGCCGACCATGCAGTTCATCCAGAGCGACTACTTCCCAGCCATCCGCCAACTTCGCCGACTTCAGCCTGACCCCCAGCTTCGCCACTGCCGTTCAGCAAATGAACGGGCGCATCGGTGTACTCGACAACCAGAAGCCGCAAGCCGCCAGCGTCGATATCCAGGGCAAGGTCGACCGATACGCGCCAATGAGCATCAAGGGCAAGCTGACGCCATTCGATCCGCTCAACAGCCTGGATATCGCTACCAGCTTCAAGAATGTCGAGCTGACCACCATCACCCCCTATTCCGGCAAGTTCGCCGGCTATCGCATCCGCAAGGGTCGCCTCAACCTCGACCTGCACTACCGCATCGAGAAAGGCCAGCTCAATGCCGAGAACAAGGTGCTGGTGGAGAACCTGCAACTGGGCGAGCGTGTCGACAGCCCGGATGCTGTCGACCTGCCGATTCGCCTGGCAGTCGCCCTGCTCAAGGACACCCAGGGCCGTATCGCCATCGAGTTGCCGGTACAGGGTGATCTTAACAATCCGCAGTTCAGCGTCATGCCCATCGTCTGGCAGACCTTGCGCAATCTGGTGTTGCGCTCGGCCCAGGCGCCGTTCAAGTTCATCGCCGGGTTGGTCGGTGGCAGCAATGTCGACCTCAGCACCGTGCCGTTCGTCGCCGGCTCTGCGGAGCTGCAGGGCGACGCGCGCCAGGCCCTGGACACGCTGGCCAAAGCGCTTGAGGAGCGCCCGAATCTGCGTCTGGAGGTAGAAGGCCAGGCCGCACAGAATGCCGACGGCCCGCTGCTGGCCGAACAGCGCCTGCAGCGCGAATTTCGCGAAACCTGGTACAAGGTGCTGCAACGCCGTGGTGACAGGGTACCGGCCAGTCCCGATGAGCTAACGGTCGCTGAAGACGAACAGGCCGCCCTGCTCGAAGGCATCTATCGCACCCGCCTCAAGCAGCAGCCACCGGCCGAATGGGCCGAAATGGACAAAGAGCAGCGCCAGCAGAACATGCGCAAGGCGGTGCTGGACTCCTGGGCGCAAAGCAAGCTGCTGCTGCGCCAACTGGCTCAGCAACGCGCTGCAACGATCAAGGATTATCTGGTTGAACAAGGCGGGTTGTACGATGAACGTGTCTACCTGATCGATGCCAACCTGGGTGAACCCGAAGCCGACGGTCGCGTGCTCACCACCCTGCACCTGGACAGCCAATGATCATGCGCAGCTTATCCATCATCACGCTCACTACCCTGGTTGCCGGCCTGATCAGCATCAGCGCGCAGGCCGACACGCTGCGTTGCGGCAGCACCCTAGTCAGCCTTGGCGACCGTCCGTTCGAGGTCGAGCGCAAATGTGGCGCGCCGGTGCACCGTGACCCGGTCGGCTACACCCTGGGCTCCTATGACCGTCGTGAGTACATGATCGAGGAATGGGTATACGGCCCGAGCAATGGCATGCTCAGCATCCTGCGCTTCGAGGGTAACCGTCTGACCGCCATCGAACGTCGTCGCGAACGCTGAACAGGAGGTTCTCATGCGCAAACTCAGCTGTCTGCTCAGCCTGCTCTGCCTGCCCCTGATGGCCGAGGCGTCCTCCACCTATCGCTGCGGTAGCGCTCTGGTCAGCAAGACAGCACCCACCACAGAGGTGCTGAACAAATGTGGCGAACCTTCCAGCCGCGCTTTTCTCGGTTACAAGGAAGTGGTCGATAGCTACGGTTTTCGCAACGAGGTGAGTGTCGAGGAATGGGTCTACGGCCCGAAAAGCGGCATGTACCACTTTCTACGCTTCGAGGGCGGCCGCCTGACCGAAGTACGCAGCAAGCGCGGTAGCTGACGTAACACTGCATGCAGGGCGCACGCTCCTGAAGCATCTCGAGCACCCGGCACAAAAAATCAAGGCCCCGCCGGTCACACCGGCGGGGCCTTCGGTCGCGGTAGGGACGGCAGTTACGTAACCGCTCCATAAACCCCGTCCTGGCGGACGGGTTTTTTCAGGAAGCAGAGGCAGAAGCTGGC
>NZ_JAOCLK010000040.1:0-41589 GCF_029845265.1 Ectopseudomonas oleovorans | reverse complement strand
ATGCTTGCGTCTTATTGCAGCTCGACGATGGTCTTGCCCGTCATCTCGGCCGGCTGTGGCAGGCCCATCAGCGTGAGCAGGGTCGGCGCCACATCGGCCAGCACGCCACCTTCACGGATACGCGCCGGGCGCTTGCCAACGTAGATGAACGGTACTGGCTCGCAGGTGTGGGCGGTGTGCGCCTGGCCGGTGCACTCGTCTTCCATCTGTTCGACGTTGCCATGGTCGGCAGTGATCAGCGCTTCGCCACCGACCTTGTCCAGCGCCTCGGTGATGCGGCCGACGCAGCGGTCGAGGGTTTCCACGGCCTTGACCGCCGCCTCGAACACGCCGGTATGGCCGACCATGTCGCCGTTGGCGTAGTTGACGATGATCACGTCATAACGCTGGTTCTCGATGGCATCGACGATCCTGTCGGTGACTTCCGGCGCGCTCATTTCCGGCTTGAGGTCGTAGGTGGCGACGTTCGGCGACGGAATCAGGATGCGTTCTTCGCCCTCGAACGGCTCTTCGCGACCGCCGGAGAAAAAGAAGGTGACGTGGGCGTATTTCTCGGTCTCGGCGATGCGCAGCTGGGTCTTGCCGTTCTTCGCCAGGTATTCGCCGAGCACGTTGGTCAGGGCTTCCGGAGCGAAGGCGCTGGGCGCCGGGATGCTCGCTGCGTACTGGGTGAGCATGACGAAACCGACCTGCGGTGCACGCTTGCGCTCGAATTCCTTGAAACCAGGCTCGACGAAGGCTCGGGTCAGTTCGCGGGCGCGGTCGGCGCGGAAGTTCATGAACACCACGGCGTCGCCATCTTCCACCTGCACCGGCGTGCCGATGGTGGTGGCCTTGACGAACTCGTCGCTCTCGCCACGGTCGTAGGCGGCTTGCAGGCCTTCAACGGCGCTGGCGGCGTTGAACTGGCCGGCGCCGTCGACGATCAGGTGGTAGGCCTGCTCGACGCGGTCCCAGCGGTTGTCGCGGTCCATGGCGAAATAGCGGCCGGTGAGACTGGCGATGCGGCCCTTGCCGAGGCGGGCGAATGTGGCATCGAGCAGCTCGATGGACGGTTGTGCGCTTTTCGGTGGGGTGTCGCGGCCGTCGAGGAAGGCATGCAGGTAGATCTTCTCGGCGCCGCGCTTGGCGGCCAGTTCGACCATGGCGACGATGTGATCCTGGTGGCTGTGTACGCCGCCATCGGAGAGCAGGCCGAGGATGTGCACGGCCTTGCCGGCGGCCACGGCCTTGTCCACGGCCTGGTTGATCGTGGCGTTGTCGAAGAACTCGCCGTCACGAATCGCCTTGGTCACGCGGGTGAAGTCCTGGTACACCACGCGACCGGCACCGAGGTTCATATGGCCGACTTCGGAGTTGCCCATCTGCCCGTCCGGCAGGCCGACGTCCATGCCGCTGCCTGAGATCAGGCAGTGCGGGTAGGTAGCACGCAGGCGGTCGTAGACCGGCGTGTTGGCAGCATGGATGGCGTTGTACTCGGGTTTGTCGCTGTGACCGAAGCCGTCGAGGATGATCAGAACCAAGGGTTTTGGCGTGGCACTCATTGAACTGGCTCGCTCTGCGTCTGAGGGGGCAAGGAAACAGCCCGGTATTTTAGGGCCAAGCGCCTGGCGCGTCACTGCCAGACGGGGTTTGGCCGACCTGTGGGGCTGTGTATACTGGCCGGCATTTTACCGTCCTGGGCCATATAGATGTTCGCCAACCTGATTGAATTCATCATTAATCACTATGTACTGAGCGGCATGTTCGCCGTTCTGCTGGTGTTGCTGATCGTCACCGAAATGCGCAAGGGTGGGCAGAGCCTGTCGAGCCGCGAGCTCACCGCGCTGGTCAATAGCGGCAAGGGCGTGGTGCTCGACGTGCGCGCGCAGAAGGACTTCTCCGCCGGGCATATCGTCGATTCGCTGCACATCCCTTACGACAAGGTGGTGGCACGTATCGCCGAGCTGGAAAAGCACAAGGCCAAGACCATCGTCGTCGTCGACGCCATGGGGCAGCATGCCGGCAGCGTCGCCCGCGAGCTGAAGAAAGCCGGTTTTACCGTCGCCAAGCTGTCCGGTGGCATCGCCACCTGGCGTGGCGACAACCTGCCGCTGGTGAAGTGACATGACCAGCGTGGTCGTGTACTCCAGCGACTGGTGTCCCTACTGCATGCGCGCCAAGCAGCTGCTGGCCAGTAAAGGGGTGGACTTCGAGGAAATTCGCGTCGACGGCCAGCCGGCCATTCGCGCGGAGATGACCCGCAAGGCTGGCCGCACCTCGGTGCCGCAAATCTGGATCGGCAGTACCCATGTGGGTGGCTGTGACGACCTCTACGCCCTGGAGCGCGCCGGCAAGCTCGACGCCCTGCTGCAGAGCCCCGCTTGAAACCTCAACGTTAAGGAAGGCAAACGTCATGACCGAGCAAGCCAACAGCGGCGCAGCCGCTGCCGATTCGCAGAATCCGCAATTCTCCCTGCAACGCATCTACGTCAAGGACCTGTCCTTCGAAGCGCCGAAGAGCCCGGAAATCTTCCGTCAGGAGTGGACGCCGAGCGTCGGCCTGGATCTGAACACCCGCCAGAAGGCCCTGGAAGGCGACTTCCACGAGGTGGTGCTGACCCTGTCGGTGACGGTCAAGAACGGCGAAGAAGTCGCCTTCATCGCTGAAGTGCAGCAGGCCGGCATCTTCCTGATCAAGGGCCTGGACGCTGCCTCGATGAGCCACACCCTCGGTGCCTTCTGCCCGAACATCCTGTTCCCGTACGCCCGTGAAGCGCTGGACAGCCTGGTGATCCGCGGCTCGTTCCCGGCCCTGATGCTGTCGCCGGTGAACTTCGACGCGCTGTACGCCCAGGAGCTGCAGCGCATGCAGCAAGCCGGCGAAACCGCTGCGCAATAAGCGTCATATCGCTGGAAAAACGCCGCGACTCCCTCCGAGGGAGCGCGGCGTTTTGCTTTTTCAGGGGCGACATGAGCCGGTTTCTATAACCGGTGCTGCCCACGCTCTGCAGGGTTACCAGTGTTTGCAACGCCCACTTCATGCCGGGTGGCGCAGGCAGAGCATAAGAATGACCCATCAGGCGGCCCCGGGTTTTGCCGAGCTCAACCCAGGCTACCTGCATGCGTTGTAGGAGCCCGCTTGCGGGCGATGGCGGCGACCTGATCGCCGGCAAGCCGGCTCCTACAGGTCGGGTTGCGGCGTTTATTCGGCATCGTGGGATGGTTGGGGCAGGGTGCGCGCCTCACTCGGCTTCGGCGAAGCCGTTCTGCCGCCAGGCTTCATAAACCGTCACCGCCACGGTGTTGGAGAGATTCAGGCTGCGGCAACCGGCGCGCATCGGCAAGCGTACGCGCTGCTCCGGTGGCAGCGCGTTACGTACGTCCACGGGCAGGCCACGGCTTTCCGGGCCGAACAGAAACGCGTCGCCGGGTTGGTAGGCGATCTCGTGGAACGGTTGCGAACCCTTGGTGGTGAAGGCGAACAGGCGCGGCTGGCCAAGGCTGTCGAGGCAGCTCTGCAGGTCCGGGTGGCGCTTGAGGGTGGCGTATTCGTGATAATCCAGGCCGGCGCGGCGCAGGCGCTTGTCGTCCAGTTCGAAGCCCAGCGGCTCGATCAGGTGCAGCTGGCAGCCGCTGTTGGCGCACAGCCTGATAATGTTGCCGGTATTGGGCGGAATTTCCGGTTGAAAGAGGATGACGTGGAACATGCAACACTCCGAGCGCTGGGACGAGCGCCATTCTACGCCGCCAGAAGATCCACGGCCGCGTTTGCGCTGGCGTTTCGTGGCATCGGTGATGCTGATCGCCTTTCTCGTCGGCATGATGATCGGCCGCGTGTTCGATCCACCACGTCTGCGTATCGAGGATGCCGAGGCCTGGGAACAGGGGTTGCAGCTCTGGTTCAACCGTGAGCCACAGGCGCAGGCCGAACATGTCGACGGCGCCCTGGTGTATCGCTACGCGGATGCCTACGGGCGGGTGCGTGAGGGGCAATTGAAACTGCCGTTGGGGCTGGTGAACTGGCGCGTGGAGCGCGACGGACGGGATCTGCTGCTGGTGCTGGTGTCACCCCGTCCGCTGGACGGGGAGTGGCGCGGTGCGCAAGAGGATGGACGTTGGCGGGCGCGCCTGACGCTGCGTCCCAAATAAAGAAGGGGATTCCCCGGCCTGCCTGTACCAAGGTCCCCGAAACGGGTGGCGCCGCGCTCATGGGCAGAGCAACGGCGCGTTACACATGACGCGCGGTGGCGTCGAATAAAGAAGGGGATTCCCCGGCCTGCCTGTACCAAGGTCCCCGAAACTGGGATTGCCTTAGCTTATGCAGGGCGTGTGCCAATTTTATTGCCGCAGCGGGAAGGCGCTATTTCGCTGGGTTTGAGGCCCGCGGGCGAGGGCTGCGGCGCCAGTTGCGACGCCACGGTGCACCAGCGTGTAGCGTGATGCACCGCTGGCGCACCACGCTGTTCTGGGGGCTGGATGGGGGCTCAGCGTGGTAGCAGTTTCAGCGTGCCCTGGCGGTTGGCTTTGACGTCGGCCTCGCTCAGGTGCTGTGGCTGATACTTGCCGGCCACATGGGGTGCCGCCTGATCGCCGTAATGCGCGTCGAACGGCACGCCGCTCTGGCCGACGGGAATGCCGCCCAGCGCCTTGTCGGCATCGGCCAGGTCGACCAGTCGTCGGGTGGAAGGGCCATAGACCACGGGCCAGGGCGCCGGGCCAACCTTGTGCGAGAAGTTGTTCGGCGTTTCATTGCCGCCTGGTGCGGCGAATGGGCCGATGTTCAGCAGCCAGGCCAGTGGCTGCTGTTGGCCAAGTGCGTGCTGATGGGTGAGGGTATGACCGCGGCCCCAGTTCCAGGCCTCGACATCATTGCCGAGCACGCTGCGTAGATGCGTCAGGCTGGCGCGCCAGGCGTCGGCGACGATCTGCGCGCGGCTTTCGCGTTGCTCGCTGCCCTGGCGATTCCACCAGGGCGAGTCGGCATTGGCGGTCAGGCGCGGCAGGGCAGTGTCGAGCACGCGGGTTTGCAGCAGGCTGTCGAAGAACACCTCGCCCAGCTCGTCGGCCATGGCTTCGCGGGCAAGCTGATAGGTCAGCTGGTTGAATAGGGTAGCGGCCACGGAATCGAGTGCGTGGTCGCCATTCCACTTGGCCAGTTGCTCCACCAGCGCGCGCTCCTCGTCGTTCGCCGCTGCTACGAGCAGCTCGTCGAGGATCGGCGCCAGCAAGCGCGGACCATAGCCGGTACCAGGATCGAGCTGCAGTGCCTGGCTGTTGTGGATATCCCACTTCACCGAGGCGTCGCTCAGGCGCTGGTTCAGGCGCTGACCGCGATCAGGCAGGTTGTAGTAACCGGGAATCTGAATGCCGCTGGCCGGCACGGGCTGGTAGTTGGCCGAGAGGATGTAGCCGCGCTCGGGGTTCTCTTCCTGCGGGTTGGCGCTGAAGGGGTGATAGCCGAGCTTGTCCGCTTCACCGCTGGCGCCATCGAGAATGAAGGTCGGGTTGACGCCGGCCGGGCGCAGCGGCAGCTTGGCTGCGGCCCACCAGCCAATATCGCCGCTGGCACTGGCCCAGACCACGTTGAGGCCGGGGGCTTCGATTTTCTCGACGGCGGTGCGGGCCTTGTCCAGGGTGTCGGCACGGTTGAGCTTGTAGAAAGCGTCGAGCATCGGGTTGTCGGTTTCGAGGAAGGCCCACCACATGGCGATCGGCGTGCTGCCGCTGGCCTGGCCGAGGGCATCGTTGATGATCGGCCCGTGCGGCGAGCGCCGCAGGGTGAGCTGCACCGGTTCGGCGTCCTTGACCTGGATGGTTTCCGTGCGCTGCTCGAGGTCGACCCAGTTGCCCCGGTACCAGACCTGATTGGCGTTGTCCGGGTTGACGCGCTCGGCGATCAGGTCGAGGTCGTCGTTCTGGAACATGGTCAGGCTCCAGGCGAAGTTGCGATTGTGGCCGAGCATGGCGCTGGGAATCAGCGCGTGGTGGTAGCCATACAGCTCGTAGCCGGGTGCCTGCAGGTGCGCCTCGTACCAGACCGCCGGCAGCGAGAAGCGAATATGCGGGTCGCCCGCCAGCAGCGGCTTGCCGCTGGCGGTGCGGCTGCCGGAAACAGCCCAGGCGTTGCTGCCCTCGAACTGCGGCAAGCCGGTGCCCTCCAGGGCGCTGTTGCTGAGCTGGGCCAGGGCGGAAAGATCCTGCCAGTCGCCGGCGGCCAGGGAGGTGCCGAGCACACCCTGCGGATGCCAGTCGAGATCGAATAGCTCGAGATAATCCGCCCCCAGGGCGTCACGGACATGGGTCATCACCGGTTCGGTGCGCAGGGCCGCGGCGAAGCTGTAGGCCATGTAGCCGGCGACGCTGAGCGTATCGGCCATGGTGAAAGGGCGTGGCTCGATGCCCAGCAGATCGAACTCCAGCGGACGTGGGCGGCTGGCCTGGTACTGATTGACCCCTTCGAGATAGTGCTGCAGCGCCTGGGTGGATGGGCTGCCTGCGTCCAGGCGGGCGGCGTAGGCATCGGCATGGCGGCCTATTTCCAGGGTGCGGAACAGGCGGTCGGTGGGCACCAGCTTTTCGCCGAGCACTTCGGCCAGTTCGCCGCGCGCCAGGCGCCGCAGCAGCTCCATCTGGAACAGGCGATCCTGGGCGTGGACGAAACCCAGAGCGCGGTACATGTCCGCTTCATTCTCGGCGCGAATGTGCGGCACGCCGCGTTCGTCGTAATCGACCGTAACCGGCGCCTGCAGCGCGCCGAGTACCAACTCGCCATCGCGTTGCGGTTGCTTGTCATGCAGGTACCAGGTCAGGCCACCGGCTGCGGCAGCGATTACCAGCGCCAGGGCGGTCAGGGAACGTTTCATCCAGCGATCCTTATTGTTGTGGGGCAAGCGTGCGAGCATTTTGCGCGGGCGCCCTGGCGCCGGCATTGACCATATGCCTCGATGCTGAAAGTCTATGGTCAAAGCCTGCTGGAATCCTTATGCCCGATAACGCCTTCGTCGCCCTCACGCATTCTTCGACCTTGCGCCGCCTGCTCTACGAGGCGTTGGCCGTGTTGGGGTTCGACCCGACCGACACCTACCGCCGCGCCTACGCCGGCGTGGCGCTGGCGGCGCCGTTGCTGGAAGCGCGCGAGGAGCACGACAACGCGCCGCGCTTCTGGCAGGCGCTGGAAGGTATCACCGGGGACGCCGACATTGGCCTGCACCTGGGCGAGGTCATGCAGCCACGGCCGATGGATGTGGTCGGTTACCTGCTGCTGGCTGCTCGGGACGTGCGCCAGGGCTTGCAAGCCTTCGTGCGCTTCCAGCACATCCTCTCCGGCGGTTTTGCCGCGCGGTTGGAGGAGCAGGGCGAGGAAGCGCGTCTGGTGATCGACCTCAACTACCGTGAGGTCGGTTCACTGCGCCAGCAGATGGAGTGCCTGGCCGTGCTGCTGAGCAAGATGCTGGCGTCGGCCGCTGGCGGCGAGTTGCCGTTGATGGGCGTCGAGTTTCGCCACCGGGCGCCGCGCAAGCTTGCCGAGCATCGCCGCCTGCTCGGCGTCGAGCCGCGTTTCTCGCGGCCGCACGACGTGCTGATCCTGCCGCGTGCGCTGCTCTCGCGGCCTTCGCGCAGCGCCAGCCCGCGGCTGTTCGAGGTGCTCAGCGAAGAAGCCGAGAAGCAGTTGGCAGGGTTGGTGGAGAACCAGTTGCTGGCACGGGTGCGCTACTGGCTGGAGGTCAATCTAGGGGGTACGACCTGCAGCCTGGAGGCCTGTGCACTGGCGCTTGGCAGCAATCGCGGTGCCTTGCAACGTTCGCTGAGCGAGCAGGGCAGCAGTTTTCGCGCACTGCACGATGAGGTGCGGCGCCTACGTGCGCTGCGCCTGCTGGATCAAGGCCTGGGCGTACGCGAGGTGGCGCGGGCCTGCGGTTTCGCCGAGCTGTCGCCGTTCTACCGCGCGTTTCGTCGCTGGCAGGGCGGGACGCCGCACGGCCTGTATCGCGCCACGGAACGACTGGCGAGTGAAGAGCGTTCGTAGGGTGGGTTAGCGACGCTGGAGGTGGATCGACAAACGCCGCGGAGGTGGTGCGTCGCGTAACCCACCAGGCGGTGGCTCGTATTGCGCCGATGGTGGGTTACGCCGCGTCAAACAGAGCTAATCGACCGGTAAGCGCGACAGGCGGCTAACCCACCCTTGTTGCTCGGGTCTCGTCAGTTGCTGGTCGGTGCGGCCCAGTCGCAGAAGCAGCCCACCGCCAGGGTGTTGCTGGCGTCGACCCGGCGCCCCGCGGCCAGGGCTTCGAGAATCGGCTCGATAAAGCTGTTGCTCGAGTTGCAGGTCAGCCCTTCGCTGTAGGGGCCGAAATAGGCCAGCTGGCCCTGTTTGTCCCAGATCGCCACGGCCGGGCTGGCTGGCAGTTTGGCGCTGCCGGGCAGCTCGTCGATCGATTGCAGCGCGGCCAGTTCGGCGGGCAGGTGGCCCTTACTACCGGGCTTCTGTACGACATGAAATTGCACGCCTTGTGGCGTGTAGTGTTCGATCAGTTCGGCCAGGTGCTGCTGGTTGCCGACATTGCATGGGCAGGCCGGGTCCCAGAAATGCACCAGGCGGATCGCGCCGGGGCCGCTCAGTTCAGTGGGTAGCTGCAGTTCGGCGCCGGAGAACACCGCTGCGCGCTCGTCGAAGGTGCGCAGGTAGCGCGTTTCGAACCAGCGGTATGCCAGCGCCATACCGGCCAGCCAGGCCAGGGCGAGCAGGGCGATGAGCAGGTTCTTGCGGGGCAGGCGGAGCATGGGCGGGCCGGGCGTAAAAAGGGCGTGTAGCTTGCCACGATGCGCCGGGCAGCTGAATATCGCAGCATTCGAGGAGATGTCGTCGGGATCGTCCGCGCGCATCCTGCATTTATGGAAAGCCCTATGTCAGAGCCGTTTCAGCCCGATCACTTGCGCCCTCTGCTGCGACCCTTGGCCGCAGCGCACCTGGATTTGCCGGCGCTGCAGGCGTATCGCAGCTTCTACGGTTTCGACCTGGCCGCGCGCTTTGCCGGGCTGGACAACCGTCTCGGCAGCTTCAATGCCGCCGGCTACCAGATCGCCGTGCAGCTGTGGGCGCCGGCCGAGCCGCAGGGCACCCTGCTGTTGCTGCACGGCTATTACGACCATATGGGCCTGTACCGACATGTGGTCGACTGGGCGCTGAGCATGAATTTTGCCGTGCTCGCCTGCGACCTGCCGGGGCACGGCTTGTCCAGCGGCGCGCGTGCCAGCATCGGTGATTTTGCCGAGTATCAGCAGGTGCTGGCTGGTTTGTTCGAGCAGGCCAGCGAGCTGGGGCTGCCGCAGCCCTGGCATCTCTGTGGGCAGAGTACGGGGGGGGCGATTCTGCTGGATTATCTGCTCGCCGACGGCAAGCGCCCGGAGCTCGGGCAGAGCATTCTCCTGGCACCACTGGTGCGGCCGCGCGCCTGGGCCTGGTCGAAGCTCAGCTATCGGATGCTCAGTCCCTTCGTTCGGGAAATTCCGCGGCGCTTCAGCGAGAACTCCAGCGACGCCACCTTCATCGACTTCGTGCACAACCTCGATCCCCTGCAGCCGCGCAGCCTGCCGACTGCCTGGGTGGGGGCATTGGCCAAGTGGGTGCCGCATATCGAAGCGGCCGGGCGCAGCGCGCACAGCCCGTTGATCATTCAGGGCGAGGCGGACATGACGGTGGACTGGCGCTACAACCTCGAGGTGCTGCAGGACAAGTTCCATCAGCCGCAGATCCTGCGGCTGCCGGAGGCGCGCCACCATCTGGCCAATGAGAACGAGACGTTGCGTAAGCACTATTTCGACTTTCTGCGCGAGCGATTGGCGTAGGTTCTGCCGGCGCCAAGGAGCATCGTAGATGGGTAGAGCAACGCGAAACCCATCAGATGGCCTAATACCGATCAGATAAGGTTGCAAAAGCGGCCTTTCGTGGGAGCCCCGCCCCGGGGCGAAGCTTTTCAATTGCGCATCGCCCTGGTTCGCGGCGGGGCGCCGCTCCTACACATTCGCAGCGTCGACGCTCAACTGACGGGCATTAATCAAATGGCCCTGGGTTTCGCTGCGCTCAACCCAGGCTACAGGCTGTCAGATGCCCTGCGGCGCCGGCTCCAGCTCGTTGCTGCTCATGCCTACTGCAAGGCCTGCGCGCAGCGCCTGCAGGGCGGCCTGGTAATAGGCTTTGCCCGGCTCCGACTGGGCGAATTCGACGAACTGCTCCAGCTCGGGGTCGCTCAGCTCGCGATAGACGTGCAGCAGGGTGTTGTCGAGATCCTGTTCGATCTGCGTCATCAGGCGCTCACGCTGGCCATTGAGCAGCCCTTGAGCCTGGCTGCCGCCGAGCAGGCCGGGAATCATCTGGCTAAGGCTGTCGGCCGCTACGCCGGCCAGCGCCAGGCTGACTTCAGCCCCCGCTTCCTTGGCGGGAATGGCCTGGGCCAGGTGACGAATCAGTAGGCGGCGAGTGGCATCGGCATCGGTGCGTGGCAGGCCATTGGCGTATTTGGCCAATTGGTCGCTACGGGTGGCCAGCGTCTCGGCGGCAACGATCTTGCGGCCCAGCGCGGATTCGAAGAAGGCCAGCGCCGGCTGCGGGTCGGCCAGCCCCATGCGCAGGCTGTGCTGCGCGCGCTGGTCGATGGCGGCAGCAGCAAAGCGGCGATTGCTGTTATCCACCAGCGCCTGAAACACCGCCGGTGGCAGAGTGCTGCGGTAGCGCTGCTGAGCCGCGTCGAGCGCCTGGTTGAAATGTTCGCGCTGTTGCGGCCAGCCGGCGGCCTGATACAGGCGCAGGTGGTCGTCTGCCAGGGCCGGCAAGGTCAGGCCAATCAGCAACAGGGCAAACAGAACGCGCATCGAGAACTCCTTGGCAAACTTTCCTGGTCGGCCGCAGGTGTTGCGGCCGGTTATTTTCGGTGGCTGGTGGAGGCTTGTCGAGTCACGACATGCCACTGATACAATCGCCGCCATGACCGAATCCAGCCTGCACGACCTCTTTTCCGGCCTTATCGACGACCTTGCCAGCCAGGGCTGGTCGCAACGGGCGTTGTTCGCCCCAGAAGTTCTGACCCGCGAACTGGCCGTCGAGTGTCGCACGCGTGCACAGAATGGCGAACTCAATGCCGCCGGCGTTGGGCGCGGGGGCACGCAGCAGGTGCAGGAAGGGATTCGCGGCGATCGCATCCAATGGCTGGAACCTGGCCAGAGCCAAGCCTGTGACCAGTATCTGCAATTGATGGACGGTTTGCGCCAGGCACTCAACCAGGCGCTCTATCTGGGGCTCGAAGACTACGAATGCCACTTCGCCTGCTATGCACCGGGGGCCTTCTACCAGCGCCATCTCGATCGTTTTCGCGATGACGACCGCCGCACGGTGTCGGCGGTGTTCTATCTGAATGAGGAGTGGCAGGCCGAGCACGGCGGGGCGTTGCGCCTGTATCTGGCCGATGGCCGGGAGCATGACGTACTGCCTCAGGCTGGAACACTGGCGCTGTTTCTATCTTCCGAGATGCCTCACGAAGTGCTGCCGGCCACCCGCGAGCGACTGTCATTGACCGGCTGGTTCAGGCGTCGGGGTGGCGCGGTACTCTGAGGTCTGCGGGCTGTCTGGCGACAGTCATGGAGAGGGCGATGCAGAAGATATTGGTCAGCCGCTGCCTGCTCGGGCATCGGGTGCGTTATGACGGTGGTGCTCACGGACCTTTCGATCAGCTGCAGCTGTGGCTGGACGAAGGACGGGTGGTGGCGCTGTGTCCGGAGGTGGCGGGTGGACTGCCGACGCCACGTCCGCCTGCGGAAATTCGCCATGGACAGGGTGGTGCGGTGTTGGATGGTCGGCTGCCGGTACTGACGATCGAGGGCGAGGATGTCACGGCTGCATTCGTCGACGGCGCCGAACAGGCGCTGGCGCTGGTGCGCGAGCACGACATCCGCCTGGCACTGCTGAAGGCGCGCAGCCCTTCGTGTGGCAATCTGGAAAACTATGACGGCAGCTTCAGCGGCGTGCGAGTGCCGGGCGAGGGCGTGACCGCTGCCCTGCTGAAACGAGCTGGAGTGAAGGTGTTCAACGAAATGCAGTTGGACGAAGCGGCCGCCGAGTTGGCGCGGTTGGAGCGGGATTGAGGTAGCCCGGATGCAATCCGGGGCACGGTGGTGCGCGCGGCGCACCCTACGGAATGAGAAAGGGAGGCTCGAAGCCTAATGCTGATCAGATAAGTTCGTCACCACCCCCTCCTACTTGCAGTAGAGGGGGGCGCTTTTCGTAGGAGCCAGCTTGCTGGCGATGCTTTTTATGGCGGATCGCCGGCAAGCCGGCTCCTACAAAGATCGAGTGCAACGGCTTAACTGACTGGCATTAGGCCCGAAGCCTCCCTTTGTTCATTTCTGCACACCTTCGGGGCTCGCGAGCCAGAGCGAGACAAGGCGGGAGCGACCGAGGAGAGCGGAGTTTACGTCAGTAAATGAGCATCTCCGAGGTTGTTCCCAACGCCGTATCGCCGACGCGCAGCCGCTCCGGTTTAGAACAGGACGCGGCTGCGGATGGTGCCATTGACGTGCTGCAGCTTCTCCAGCGCCAGGTCGGAGTACTCGGCGTCTACGTCGATCACCACGTAGCCGACCTTGTCGTTGGTCTGCAGGAACTGACCGGAGATGTTGATGCCGTTGTCGGCGAACACCTTGTTGATGTCGCTCATCACGCCCGGAATGTTCTGGTGGATGTGCAGCAGGCGGTGCTTGCCTGGGTGTGCCGGCAGGGCCACTTCAGGGAAGTTGACCGAGGACACCGAGGTACCGTTGTCGCTGTACTTGACCAGCTTCTCGGCCACTTCCAGGCCGATGTTGGCCTGCGCTTCGGCGGTGGAGCCACCGATGTGCGGGGTCAGGATCACGCGATCCAGGCCACGCAGCGGGCTCTCGAACTCTTCGTCGTTGGACTTGGGTTCGACCGGGAACACGTCGATGGCCGCACCGATCAGGTGCTCGTCCTTGATCGCCTGGGCCAGGTGATCCAGCTCGACCACGGTACCGCGCGCGGCGTTGATCAGGATGCCGCCCTTCTTCATCGCGCGGATTTCCTTCTCGCCGATCATCCACTGGGTGGACGGCAGCTCCGGCACGTGCAGCGAGACGATATCGCACAGGCCCAGCAGCTCGTACAGGTCACCGATCTGCGTGGCGTTGCCCAGCGGCAGCTTGGTCACGGTGTCGTAGAAGAACACCTGCATGCCCAGGGCCTCGGCCAGTACCGAGAGCTGGGTGCCGATCGAGCCGTAGCCGATGATGCCCAGTTTCTTGCCGCGGATCTCGAAGGAGTTGGCCGCCGACTTGATCCAGCCACCGCGATGGCAGGAGGCGTTCTTCTCGGGGATGCCGCGCAGCAGCAGGATGGCTTCGGCCAGCACCAGTTCGGCCACCGAGCGGGTGTTGGAATACGGCGCGTTGAACACGGCGATACCGCGCTCGCGGGCAGCGTCCAGGTCGACCTGGTTGGTGCCGATGCAGAAGCAGCCGACGGCGACCAGTTTCTTCGCGCAGTCGAAGACGTCAGCCGTCAGCTGGGTGCGCGAGCGGATGCCGATGAAGTGAGCGTCGGCGATCTTCGCTTTCAGCTCATCGCCCGACAGAGCGGTCTTGAGGTACTCGATGTTGGTGTAACCGGCGGCCTTCAGCGTGTCCACGGCGTTCTGGTGGACGCCTTCGAGAAGAAGGAACTTGATCTTGCTCTTGTCCAGAGAGGTCTTGCTCATCGGAGTACCTGTGTCCCACGGGATGTTGTCAGGGAAGGGCTGAGAAGCTCAGCCGGCGCCCGCAGATCGCTGCATGGCTCGATTCACGGGGTGCGTATGCTAGCATGTTCGCCTTTTTCAATGCTCGGTTGCGACCTGAATGGTTCTCAGGGCGACCATGAATCCTTTGAGAGTTCCGTAGATGACCACCTCCGCCCAGATCGAAGAGCTGAAGACCCTGGTTGAACCCGGCAAGGTGCTGACCGACGCCGATTCCCTCGAGGCCTATGGCAAGGACTGGACCAAGCATTTCGCCCCGGCGCCCTCTGCAATCGTCTTCCCCAAGACTACCGAGCAGGTGCAGGCCATCGTGCGTTGGGCCAATGCGCACAAGGTCGCCCTGGTGCCGTCCGGTGGCCGAACCGGTTTGTCGGCGGCTGCGGTCGCGGCCAATGGCGAAGTGGTGGTGGCGTTCGACTACATGAACCAGATTCTCTCGTTCAACGAATACGACCGCGCGGCGGTGTGCCAGCCGGGCGTGGTGACCAAGCAGTTGCAGCTGTTCGCCGAAGAGAAAGGCCTGTATTACCCGGTGGATTTCGCCTCTTCGGGCTCCAGCCAGATTGGCGGCAATATCGGCACCAATGCCGGCGGGATCAAGGTCATTCGCTACGGCATGACCCGCAACTGGGTGGCCGGCCTGAAGGTCGTGACCGGCACCGGCGAATTGCTGGAGCTGAACAAGGACCTGATCAAGAACGCCACTGGCTATGACCTGCGTCAGCTGTTCATCGGTGCCGAAGGCACCCTGGGCTTCGTGGTCGAAGCGACCATGCGCCTGGATCGCGCGCCGAAGAACCTCACCGCGATGGTGCTCGGCACCGCTGATTTCGACTCGATCATGCCGGTGCTGCACGCTTTCCAGAGCAAGCTCGACCTGACCGCGTTCGAGTTCTTTTCCGACAAGGCCCTGGCCAAGGTACTTGGCCGTGGCGACGTGCCGGCGCCATTCGAAAGCGAATGCCCCTTCTATGCGCTGCTGGAGTTCGAAGCCAGCACCGAGGAAGTGGCCAACCAGGCGCTGGAAACCTTCGAGCATTGCGTCGAGCAGGGCTGGGTGGTCGATGGCGTGATGAGCCAAAGCGAGCAGCAGCTGCAGAACCTGTGGAAGCTGCGCGAATATATCTCCGAAACCATCAGCCACTGGACGCCGTACAAGAACGACATCTCCGTCACGGTCAGCCAGGTGCCGGCCTTCCTCAAGGACATCGATGCCATCGTCGAAGCCAACTACCCGGATTTCGAGGTGGTGTGGTTCGGCCATATCGGTGACGGCAACCTGCATCTGAATATCTTGAAGCCCGATAACCTGTCCAAGGACGAGTTCTTCGCCAAGTGCGCGGTAGTCAACCAGTGGGTGTTCGAGACCGTGCAGAAATACAACGGCTCGATCAGTGCCGAGCATGGCGTGGGCATGACCAAGCGCGACTACCTGCACTACAGCCGTTCGCCAGAAGAAATCGCCTGCATGAAAGCGATCAAGGCGGTGTTCGATCCCAACGGCATCATGAACCCCGGCAAGATCTTTGCCTGATCGCAGACGCCCGCCTGACAGCGGGCGTTTTCGTATCCGGCCATGTGTCGGTTAAGGTACGGCACCGGCCACAAGCCGCGATGCCCACAATACGAACAACACAGGAGTCGGTGATGAGCTATCAGCACCAGTATGTCGACGGAACCACCGTCCACTTCCCCCTCGGCAAGGTCGTTTGCATCGGCCGCAACTACGCCGAGCATGCCAAGGAACTGAATAACCCGGTGCCCAGCGAACCCTTGCTGTTCATCAAACCGGGTTCCTGTGTGGTGCCGCTCGATAGTGGCTTTGCCATTCCCGAAGACCGTGGCTCGGTGCATTACGAGGCGGAGATCGCCGTGCTGATCGGCAAGCCGCTGTCGAAGAAACCGGACGCTGAGGAAGTGCGTGATGCCATCAGCGGCTTCGCCCCGGCCCTGGATCTGACCCTGCGCGACGTGCAGGCCAGGCTCAAGGAGAAGGGCTATCCCTGGGAAATCGCCAAGAGCTTCGACGGTGCCTGTGTGCTGGCGCCTTTCGTGCCTGGCGATGCCATCGAGGATCTGGCCGATATCGGCATTCGCCTGGTGATCAATGGCGAAATCCGTCAGGACGGCAACAGCCGCGACATGCTCAACCCCATCGTCGCGATGATCCAGCACATGGCCGGGCACTTCGCCTTGCAGCCTGGCGACGTGATCCTCACCGGTACGCCGGTCGGAGTTGGCGCGCTGAACAAGGGCGACGAGCTGGTGCTGGAGTTGGTCGGTCACAGTAGTTTCACCAGCCGCGTGCTATAAGCTCTGACCGCCGCCTTTTCAGGCGGCGGAACTCCTCCAGACATCGGATGCCAGATTGCCATCAAGCAGCCGAGCCGTCGCCGATGCCCTCCCTCCGTTCCCGCCTTTCTCGCCCCCGTTACTGGTTGTCCGGCATAGCCGTGCTGGCCGTGATCACGGTCGTAAAAACCCAGCATTTGGATGATCGCGCCCTGCTCTGGTGGCAGGAGGGGCGTACGCCGTTGGTCGAGCGCCTGTCCAGCGTCTGGCTGCCTGGCTACCGTGCGGTCATTCAGGCCAAGGCGTTGTCGGGTCTGGAACAAGATGAAACCTCGGGGCTGACCTACAACCCGGTAACCGGCACCCTCTTCACCGTCACAGGCAAGAATCCCCTGCTGGTGGAACTCTCGCGTGAGGGTGAGGTGTTGCGGCGTATTCAGTTGAAGGGCTTCGCTGATCCGGAAGCGGTGGAGATGATGGACAACGGGCGCATGGCCATCGTCGATGAGCGTCGACGTCAGCTCACCACCTTTATCCTGCATGACGACGACCTGGAGCTGGATGCGGCCGATTTCCCCGGCTTCGACCTGGGCTTTGCCGAAGCGGGTAACAAGGGCTTCGAAGCCGTTGCCTGGGATGCACGCAGCAGCAGCCTGATGCTGGGCAAGGAGCGTAGCCCGATGGGCTTGTTCAGCCTGCCTTTTCCTGGCGAGGATGGTGCTGCTGGCGTGATGCAGCCTTTCAACTACGGCAATCTGGGAATGCGCGATATTTCTTCGTTGAGTATCGATGCGCGTACCGGCCACGCACTGGTGCTGTCCGACGAGTCGCGCATGCTGCTGGAACTGGATCGCAGCGGTCACCCGGTCAGCTTTCTCAGCCTTACCGGCGGTCTCAACGGGCTGGAGCAGGGCATCAAGCAGGCCGAGGGCGTGACCATGGACGAAGAGGGCAACATCTATATCGTCGCCGAGCCCAATCTTTTTTACGTCTTCAGCAAGGCGCAGCCAGATGCCAGTTGAGTGGCGTGGCGGATTCAGTTTGGCTTAAGCGTCGATTCAGTCTGGCTTCAGCTAGCGGCACTAATCTGACCCCGTCACTTACGAACAACGAGGTTCACACCATGAAACGTACTGCTCTCGCTCTGATGGTTCTGCCGCTGCTCAGCACCGCTGCTTTCGCCACCGGTTACACCGGCCCTGGCGCCACCCCGCAGATCACTACCGTGGCTGCCGCGCTGGAAGCTGCCGACGACACCCATGTTGTGCTGGAAGGTCAGATCGTCAAGCGTCTGCAGGATGAGCTCTACGAGTTCAAGGACGCTACTGGCACCATCCAGGTGGAAATCGACGACGAAGACTGGCCGGGCCAGAAAGTTTCTGAAACCGCCAAGGTGCGCCTGACCGGTGAAGTCGACAAGGACCTCAATAGTCATGAGATCGATGTCGATCGCGTCGAACTGATCAACTGATCGCGATATCCCGCCCGCCCGCCACGTTAAGCCCGTGGCGGGCTTTTCCGTGGTAGTCAGAGAAATTCATCATGCGTCGTTTGCTCTCCATAAACCCCTGGCTCTATCTGCTGTTCTTCGTGCTGTTGGTCGCCGCCGTGTTGGGCCAGCAGTATCGGCTGTTCGAGCGAGCCTGGTTCTCCGTGCAGGAGTGGCAGCATGGTGCACAGTGGCGCGATCAGTCGCTGTGGCTGGGCGACTACCGCGTGGTGATCGAGGCCAAGCCCATTGCCGATATCAGCGATGTGTCGGCGCTGACCTACGACTCGGATCGCCGCAGCCTGTTCAGCGTCACCAACAAGCCGGCCAAGGTGATCGAGATCAGCCTGCAGGGCGAGCTCAAGCGCACCATCGATCTCGAAGGTTTTGGTGATCCCGAGGCCATCGAATATGTGGCGCCCGGCACCTATGTGATTGCCGATGAGCGCGAGCAGCGCCTGGTCAAGGTGCGCATTGACGATGCCACGCGCGTGCTCGACGCAGCCGACTTCCAGCAACTTTCCCTGGGTATCGGGCGCAACGGCAACAAGGGCTTCGAGGGTTTGGCCTACGATGCGAAGAATCAGCGTCTGCTGGTTGCCAAGGAGCGCGATCCGGTGCGCATCTTCGAGGTGCTCGGCTTCCCCCATGTCGACGAGAGCAAGCCGCTGGCGCTGCAGGTCAATACCGACCCAAAGCGCGATGCGCGCTTGTTCGTGCGCGACCTTTCCAGCCTGGACTTCGACGCCGCGACCGGCCATCTGTTGGCGCTGTCGGACGAATCACGCTTGGTGATCGAATTGAATGCCGAAGGCAAACCGATCAGCACCCTGTCGTTGCTACGTGGCCAGCACGGCCTGCAGCGCAGTGTGCCGCAGGCCGAGGGAATAGCGACGGATGACGACGGCAACCTGTACCTGATCAGTGAGCCGAACCTGTTCTATGTGTTCAGGAAGCAGGGCGACTAACTCGTCTGGTCGTCGATCACCGCGCTCGGTGCATTTTTTTGCACCGACTCGATGCCGCTCTTGCAGCTGGCGGCGCTGGCATACATCTGACTTTGCCCGACCACCTGGCCGTTGGTGGCCATGAGCAGGAAGTAGTGTTTATCGTTGCTCGAGGTCTTGATCTCGAAGGCGCCCTCGCGTTGTGAGTTCTTCCTCACCGACTCGATGCCGTTAAGCGCCGAGTCCTTGGCCTTGTACATCTCGCTGCTGAGGATGGGCTGGCCATTGGTCGCCAGCAGGTTGAAGTGGAACTGACCGTCTTTGGCCTTCTTCAGCTCGAACTTTCCAGACATGTTCATTTCTCCCTGAGCGCTCGGCGGTATGCCGCAGCGATGCTCAGCAAGCGTAGTTCATCAATGCGAGTGGCTCTTGCCGACATGGGTATGGCCATCGTCCGGTAGCAGTTGCACACCGCCGCTGACGTTGAGCTGGCGCAGGATGCCGCAGTCTTCCGCCCCCTTGGGGTCGTTGCAACGGTCGCGCAACTCGGTGAGTTGATCACGTAGCGCCTGCAGGCTGTCGATGCGCGCCTGAACATGCTCGATATGTTCGTCTACCAGGCTGTTGATACCGGCGCAGCTCTCGTGGGGCAGGTCACGCAGAGCCAGCAGTCGTTGAATCTCTTCCAGGGTCATGTCCAGCGTCCGGCAATTGCGGATGAACACCAGACGTTCCAGGTGCTGGGCGCCGTACAGGCGGTAGTTGCCCTCGCTGCGTGCGGGCGCCGGCAGCAGACCTTCGCGTTCGTAGTAGCGTACGGTCTCTACCCGGCAGCCGGCCTTTTTCGCCAATTCTCCGATTTTCATGGGATCGCTCCGTAGGTGCTTGACCCTATAGTGACTACAGGGTGTGTACTCGGCAATAGATACCTGACGGAGATTTGCCATGAGCCGCTGCTGCGATCACTCGCACCAACAGCCACTTGCTCACCCTGAGCATGTCCACGATCACGCTGGACACAATCACGAGGCCGTGCCGCAGCCAGCGGACACCGCGCTGACGGGCGCGTGCAATACCCGTATTCGCATCGAGCAGATGGATTGCCCCACGGAAGAGCGCCTGATTCGTGACGCGCTGGGTCGGCTACCGGGCGTGGCCGGTCTGCATTTCAATCTGCTGCAGCGCGTGCTCACCGTCAGTCATGACGAGGGAATGCTGGCGCAGGTGCTGCCGGCCATCCGCGCGCTGGGGTTCACCCCGCAGGTCGAAAATGATCGCACTGCGCAGCAGCCGGCTGCTGCACCGGCAAAAAAACCGTGGTGGCCGCTGGCGCTGGCTGGTGGGGTGGCAACTGCTTCGGAAATCGTGCATTTCGCCGGGCTCGGCCCCGACTGGCTGGTGGCACTGCTGGCCGTTGCCGCCATCCTGATGTGCGGGCTGAACACCTACAAGAAGGGCTGGATCGCCCTGAAGAACCGCAACCTCAATATCAATGCCCTGATGAGCATCGCCGTGACCGGCGCGGTGCTGATCGGTCAGTGGCCGGAAGCGGCGATGGTCATGGTGCTGTTCACCCTGGCCGAATTGATCGAGGCGCGTTCGCTGGATCGGGCGCGCAATGCGATTCGCGGGCTGATGGATCTGGCGCCGCCGCGCGCTACCGTGCAGCAGGCCGATGGCAGTTGGCAGGAGATCGACGTGCAGGCTGTCGGGCTGGGCGCGGTGGTGCGTGTGCGCCCCGGTGAGCGCATCAGTCTCGATGGCGAGGTGGTCGGCGGCAGCTCGACGGTCAATCAGGCGCCGATCACCGGGGAAAGCCTGCCGGTGGAAAAGCGTGTGGGCGACGCGGTGTTCGCTGGCACCATCAACGAGGCGGGCTCGCTGGAGTTCCGCGTAAGCGCGGCAGCACGTGACACCACCCTGGCACGCATCATCCATGCGGTGGAGGAGGCGCAGGGCTCGCGCGCGCCGACCCAGCGTTTCGTCGATCAGTTCTCGCGCATCTATACCCCGGTGGTGTTCGCATTCGCCCTGGCGGTGGCCGTGGTGCCTCCGCTGGTCATCGGTGGCGCCTGGCTCGACTGGGTCTACCGCGCCCTGGTCCTGCTGGTGGTGGCCTGCCCCTGTGCGCTGGTGATTTCCACCCCGGTGACCATCGTCAGTGGCCTGGCGGCGGCTGCGCGTAAGGGCATCCTGATCAAGGGTGGTGTGTATCTGGAGAACGGGCGGCATCTGGCCCTGCTGGCGCTGGACAAGACCGGCACGCTGACCCATGGCAAGCCGGTGCAGACCGACAGCCTCCACTTGCTGGAAGTGGATGAACCGCTGCACGCCACTTGGGCGGCGAGCCTGGCCGCGCGCTCGGATCACCCGGTTTCCCGGGCGTTGGCCCAGCGTGCCGAAGAGCAGGGGCAGGCGTTGCACGATGTCGAGGATTTCGAGGCACTGCCCGGGCGGGGTAGCAAAGGTCGGATCGATGGCACGCTTCTCTATATAGGCAACCACCGCCTGGTCGAAGACCTCGGGCTGTGCTCGGCGCAACTGGAGCAGCGCCTCGAGGCGCTGGAACGTCAGGGCAAGAGCGTGGTGGTGCTGTGCGACGAACAGCGCGCGCTGATGCTCTTCGCCGTGGCCGACACGGTGCGCCAGAGCAGTCGCGAGGCAGTCGCCGAACTTCACGAGCTGGGTGTGCGCACCTGCATGCTCAGCGGTGACAACGCCCATACCGCCGCGGCCATTGCCGAACAGGTCGGTGTCGACGAGGCACGTGGCGACCTGTTGCCAGCCGACAAGCTGGCCTGGGTCGAGGCGCGTCAGGCACAGGGCAGGGTGGTCGGCATGGTCGGCGACGGCATCAATGATGCGCCAGCCCTGGCCAAGGCCGAGATCGGCTTTGCCATGGGCGCCGCCGGCACCGACACGGCCATCGAGACGGCAGATGTCGCACTGATGGACGACGACCTGCGCAAGATTCCGGCCTTCGTTCGCCTGTCGCGGCAGACCCACGCCATCCTGGTACAGAACATCGTCCTGGCCCTGGGCATCAAAGCGATCTTCCTGGCCCTGACCCTGGCGGGCGAGGCGACCATGTGGATGGCCGTGTTCGCCGATATGGGCGTGAGCCTGATGGTGGTGTTCAACGGCTTGCGCTTGTTGCGCAAGTGAACACCCGACCCGTAGCCCGTTTCCGGTGCGCATGGCGAATCGCAGCAGACTCGGATTGCACTCGGGCCACCGACTGCGCAAATCAGAGTGGGTGGAACAAAGGACTCTGTGGGAGGGGCTTCAGCCGCGACAATCGCCGCTGAAGCGCCTCCCACCGATTCAGCGCTTGAGCGTTTTCACGCCTTCGGCGGTGCCGAGCAGCAGCAGGTCGGCCGGGCGGGCGGCGAACAGGCCGTTGGTGACCACGCCGACGATGGCGTTGATGTCCGCTTCCAGCTTCACCGGGTCGGTGATCGACAGGTTGTGCACGTCGAGAATGACGTTGCCGTTGTCGGTCAGCACACCTTCGCGGTACACCGGGTCGCCGCCCAGCTTCACCAGCTGGCGGGCGACATAGCTGCGGGCCATCGGGATGACTTCCACCGGCAGCGGGAAGGCACCCAGCACCGGTACCAGCTTGCTGGCGTCGGCGATGCAGATGAAGGTCCTGGCCACGGCGGCGACGATCTTCTCGCGGGTCAGTGCGGCGCCGCCGCCCTTGATCAGGTGCAGGCGTTCGTCGCTTTCGTCGGTGCCATCGACGTAGAACTCCAGCTCGGCGGTGCTGTTGAGGTCGTAGACCGGTATGCCATGGCCCTTCAGGCGTGCAGCGGTGGCTTCGGAGCTGGCGATGGCGCCATCGAAGTCCATCTTGTGCTTGGCCAGTGCGTCGATGAAGAAGTTGGCGGTGGAGCCGGTGCCGACGCCAACGATGCTCTTGCTGTCGAGGCGCGGGAGAATGTGGTCGACGGCGGCCTGGGCCACGGCCTGTTTCAGCTGATCCTGGTTCATCGCGGGGAAATGCCTGGGAAGGTGGGGGAAGTAGGCGCGAATTATAGCCGCAAGTGCTGTGCTGACGGAGCAGAACCCACGCGTTTCGTATGGTCGTCCGGCGCGGCGCTGGGGTAGACTCGGCAGTCCTCTCAAAGCCCGAACGCCTGCGAAATCACCATGCTCGAACAGTACGTGAAGAAGATCCTCACCTCGCGCGTTTATGACGTCGCGGTGGAAACCCCGCTGCAACCCGCCCGCCAGCTTAGTGAGCGGCTGGGCAGCCAGATTCTGCTCAAGCGCGAGGATCTGCAGCCGGTGTACTCGTTCAAGATTCGCGGCGCCTACAACAAGCTGGCGCAACTGTCCCCTGAAGAGCTGGCGCGCGGGGTGGTCACCGCCTCGGCCGGCAATCACGCCCAGGGCCTGGCCCTGGCCGCCAAGCACCTGGGGGTGAAGGCGACCATCGTCATGCCGCGTACCACGCCGGAACTGAAGGTGCAGGGCGTGCGTTCGCGCGGCGGCAAGGTGGTGCTGCACGGCGACGCCTTTCCCGAGGCGCTGGCGCATTCGCTGAAGCTGGTGGAGGAGAAGGGCTACACCTATATCCACCCCTACGACGACCCGCTGGTGATCGCCGGGCAGGGCACCGTGGCCATGGAAGTGCTGCGCCAGCATCAGGGCCATATCGACGCCATCTTCGTGCCGGTCGGCGGCGGCGGCCTGATCGCCGGCATCGCCGCCTATGTGAAATACCTGCGCCCGGAAATCAAGGTGATCGGCGTCGAGCCGGACGACTCCAACTGCCTGCAGCAGGCGATGGCGGCGGGCGAGCGCGTGGTGCTACCGATGGTCGGGCTGTTCGCCGACGGCGTGGCAGTGGCGCAGATCGGCCAGCACACCTTCGATATCTGCAAGCATCACGTCGATGAAGTGATCACCGTCAGCACCGATGAAATCTGTGCGGCAATCAAGGACATCTACGACGATACCCGCTCGATCACCGAGCCGGCCGGCGCGCTGGCCGTGGCCGGGATCAAGAAATACGTCGAGCGCCAGGGCGCCAAAGGCGAAGTGCTGGTGGGCATCGATTCCGGCGCCAACGTCAATTTCGACCGCCTGCGCCACGTTGCCGAGCGCGCCGAGCTGGGCGAGAAGCGCGAAGCGATCATCGCCGTGACCATCCCCGAGCAGCCGGGCAGTTTCAAGGCCTTCTGCGAGGCGGTGGGCAAGCGCCAGATCACCGAGTTCAACTATCGCTATCACACTGACCGCGAAGCGCACATCTTCGTCGGCGTGCAGACCCATCCGGAGAATGACCCGCGCCAGGCGTTGGTCGAGGGCCTGCGTGCGCAGGGCTTCCCGGTGCTGGACCTGACCGATAACGAACTGGCCAAATTGCATATCCGCCATATGGTCGGTGGTCATGCCGCTGGTGTCGGTAACGAGATGGTGCTGCGCTTCGAATTCCCCGAGCGGCCGGGCGCACTGTTCAACTTCCTGCAGAAACTGGGCGGGCGCTGGAACATCTCGATGTTCCACTACCGCAACCACGGCGCAGCCGATGGCCGCGTACTGGCGGCGCTGCAGGTGCCGGACGACGAACGCCATCTGGTGCCGGCGGCGCTGGACGCGATCGGTTATCCCTACTGGGATGAAAGCGACAATCCGGCTTATCGCCTGTTTCTGGGTTGAAAGCTGCCTTCGAGCCGTAGGGCGGGTGTAACCCGCCGCCGCGTTCTGGCGGGTTGCACCTGCCCTACTTAATCGCCGAATAAAAGGAAACCACGATGGAACACTACCTGCTGGTCCGTATTCTCCACAGCGCCCCGGGCGTGTTGTTGCTGCTCGGCCTGATCGCCCATGGCGTCATGCTATTCAAGGCGCAGCGCGGTGGCGATGCGACGGTGCTGGCGCGCAAGTTGCGCGTGACTCTGCTGTTCAGCTTCCCGGCATTCGCCGTGCTGGCGCTGAGCCTGCCGGTTACCGGCTACTGGCTGGTGGACACCGCCGGCTGGCCGCTGGGACAGACCTGGCTGCTGCTGGGCAGCATTCTCTATGCGTTGATGATGCTGCTCGGTTTGCTGCTGGCCGGTCGTCTGGCGGTCTGGCGTGCGCTGGGTGATGCGCCAGCGCCAACAGCGTTGAAGCGTCTGTGCCTGATCTATGCCGGACTGATTCTGGTATTGCTGATCGCCATCATGGCGTTGATGGGCGCCAAACCCACCTAAAGCAGCCGCAGAGCGGCTTCTGATGACCCTCTCCCTCCGGGAGAGGGTGCCCGAAGGGCGGGAGAGGGCTTGTGGCTCGATGAAACTGCCCGGTAGCGTGTCGCGGGGCCGCCCAGGCTGTGCGCACCGGCGGTTGACGATGGAACTTGCGGTGCGCGCGGCGCACCCTACGTTCGGTGGTGACGCTTAACGCAGCGAAATCACCGGCCAGCCGCGTTCGGTGGCGGTGGCGCGCAGCACCTCGTCCGGGTCGACTGCTACCGGGTTGGCCACGGCCTCAAGCAGCGGCAGGTCATTGCGTGAGTCGCTGTAGAAGTAGGCACCATCGAGGTTGTACCCCGTTTCAGCCAGCCATTCGTTCAGGCGGGTCACCTTGCCAGCCTGATAGCACGGCGTACCGGTGATCTGCCCGGTATAGCGGCCATCCTGCATGCCGCATTCGGTGGCGATCAAGGTCTCCACGCCCAGGCGCTCGGCGATGGGGGCGGTGACGAAGCGGTTGGTGGCGGTGATGATCACCAGCTTGTCGCCAGCGGCACGATGTTCGGCCAGCAGTGCCTCGCCCTTGGCCAGGATGATCGGCTCGATCACCTCGGCCATGAACTCGCGGTGCCACTGCGCCAGTTGCGCCATGTCGTGGCGGCCGAGAATGGCCTGGCTGAAATTCTGGTAGGCCACCACGTCGAGCTTGCCAGCGCAGTAATCGGCATAGAAGGCATCGTTGCGCGCCAGGTACTCGGCCGCGTCGACCAGGCCGCGCTGGCAGACGAATTCGCCCCAGCTGTGATCGCTGTCGCCAGCCAGCAGGGTGTTGTCGAGATCGAAAAGGGCCAAGCGCACGGTTCGTTACCTGTTCTGTAGAAAGGGAAGGCGCGCCAGAATAGCCGCTTTGCCGGGGCTTTCAAACAGCGCCTAAACCCGCGTTGCTGCTGTCGCCGGCTTTGTGGAACAATGCCGGAACTTGCGTGTACGAGGTTGCTTGCCGTGATCGATTCTGATGGTTTCCGCCCGAATGTCGGCATCATCCTGACCAATGATGTCGGCCAGGTGCTCTGGGCCAGGCGTATCAACCAGGATGCGTGGCAGTTTCCCCAGGGGGGCATCAATGATCGTGAATCGCCGATCGATGCGCTTTACCGTGAACTGAATGAAGAGGTCGGGCTCGAAGAGCAGGATGTGAAGATCCTCGCCTGCACCCGCGGCTGGTTGCGTTATCGTTTGCCGCAGCGTCTGGTGCGTACCCACAGCCAGCCGCTGTGCATCGGGCAGAAGCAGAAGTGGTTTCTGCTGCGCCTGACGGGGGCTGAAGACCGCGTACGCATGGACCTGACCGGCAAGCCCGAATTCGATGGCTGGCGCTGGGTCAGCTACTGGTATCCGCTGGGCCAGGTGGTCACATTCAAGCGCGAGGTCTACCGTCGCGCGCTCAAGGAACTTGCCCCGCGTCTTATAGTGCGCGACTGATACGGACCCCAATCGAGCATGCTCAATACGCTGCGCAAGATCGTCCAGGAAGTAAACGCCGCCAAGGACCTCAAGGCGGCGCTGTCGATCATCGTGCAGCGTGTAAAAGAAGCGATGGGCAGCCAGGTTTGCTCGGTCTATCTGCTCGACCCGGAAACCAACCGCTTCGTGTTGATGGCTACTGACGGCCTCAACAAGCGCTCCATCGGCAAGGTCAGCATGGCGCCCAGCGAAGGTCTGGTCGGCCTGGTGGGGAGCCGTGAAGAGCCGCTGAACCTCGAAGACGCCGCCAGCCACCCGCGCTACCGCTACTTCGCCGAGACTGGCGAGGAGCGCTACGCCTCCTTCCTCGGTGCACCGATCATCCACCACCGCCGCGTGATGGGTGTGCTGGTTGTGCAGCAGAAGGAGCGGCGTCAATTCGACGAGGGCGAAGAAGCCTTCCTGGTCACCATGAGCGCGCAGCTTGCCGGCGTTATCGCCCATGCCGAGGCAACCGGCTCGATTCGCGGCCTGGGGCGCCAGGGCAAGGGCGTGCAGGAGGCCAAGTTCGTCGGCGTGCCGGGTGCGCCGGGGGTAGCGGTCGGAACCGCTGTCGTGGTGCTGCCCCCGGCTGATCTGAATGTGGTTCCAGACCGCAGTGTCGATGACATCGCTGCCGAGCTGGAACTGTTCGACAAGGCGCTGGGTTGGGTGCGCGAGGACATGCAGGAGCTGTCCGAGAAACTCGCCACTCAGCTACGCAAGGAAGAGCGCGCGCTGTTCGACGTCTACCTGATGATGCTCGAGGACGCCGCGCTGGGTAACGAGGTGCGCAAGGTCATTCGTACCGGCCAGTGGGCGCAGGGCGCCTTGCGCCAGGTGGTGCTCGACCACGTCAAGCGCTTCGAGCTGATGGATGACGCTTACCTGCGCGAACGCGCCTCCGATGTGCGCGACCTCGGTCGGCGCCTGCTCGCCTACCTGCAGGAAGAACGTAAGACCACGCTGGTCTATCCGGATAACACCATCCTGGTCAGCGAGGAGCTGTCGCCGGCGATGCTCGGCGAGGTGCCGGAAGGCAAACTGGCCGGTCTGATCTCGGTGACTGGCTCGGGCAACTCCCATGTGGCGATCTTCGCCCGCGCCATGGGTATTCCCACGGTGATGGGCGTGCTCGACCTGCCGTACTCGAAGATCGACGGCATCAAACTGATTGTCGACGGCTACCACGGCGAAGTCTTCACCAACCCCAGCGAACTGCTGAGCAAGCAGTATGCAGAGGTGGTCGAGGAGGAGCGTCAGCTGACCGAAGGGCTCGATGCGCTGCGCGCGCTGCCCTGCGAGACGCTCGATGGTCATCGCATGCCGCTGTGGGTCAACACTGGCCTGCTTGCCGACGTTGCACGCGCTCAGCAGCGTGGCGCCGAGGGCGTTGGTCTGTACCGCACCGAAGTGCCGTTCATGATCAACGAACGCTTTCCCAGCGAGAAGGAACAGCTCGCTACTTACCGCGAGCAATTGCAGGCCTTCCATCCGCTGCCGGTGACAATGCGCACCCTGGACATCGGTGGCGACAAGGCGCTGTCCTACTTCCCGATCAAGGAAGAGAACCCCTTTCTCGGCTGGCGCGGCATTCGCGTCACCCTCGACCACCCGGAAATCTTCCTGGTGCAGACCCGCGCCATGCTCAAGGCCAGCGAGGGGCTGAACAATCTGCGCATCCTGTTGCCGATGATTTCCGGCATTCAGGAGCTGGAAGAAGCCTTGCACCTGATTCACCGTGCCTGGGGCGAAGTCCGCGATGAAGGTATCGACGTGCCGCTGCCACCGATTGGCATGATGATCGAGATTCCGGCGGCGGTGTACCAGACCCGTGAGCTGGCGCGGCAGGTGGACTTCCTTTCGGTCGGCTCCAACGACCTGACCCAGTACCTGCTGGCGGTCGATCGCAACAATCCGCGTGTGGCGGATCTCTACGATTTCCTCCATCCGGCGGTGCTGCAAGCCCTGCAGAAGGTGGTCAACGACGCTCACCTCGAAGGCAAGCCGGTGAGCATCTGTGGCGAGATGGCCGGCGACCCTGCTGCTGCCGTGTTGTTGCTGGCCATGGGCTTCGATTCGCTGTCGATGAACGCCACCAACCTGCCCAAGGTGAAGTGGCTGCTGCGCCAGATCACCCAGAGCAAGGCCAGGGAACTGCTGGGCCAGGTGATGACCATGGACAACCCGCACCTGATCTACAGCACCCTGCACCTGGCGCTGCGCAACCTGGGGCTGGGCCGAGTGATCAACCCGGCGTCGAATATCCAGGCCTGATTCGCCTACCGCGCATGCTGGTGCGTCCAGCATGAGCTTGGTGAAGCCCGGGGCCGGCTGACGGGTTTCGCCTGGCTCTAACCATCCCACGATGCCGAATAAACGCCGCAACCTGACCTGTAGGAGCCGGCTTGCCGGCGATCACGTCAGCCGCCATCGCCCGCAAGCGGGCTCCTGCCTCAGGGGATTTATCTCGCCATCGCCTTCCCCGGATTGCATCCGGGCTACCGACGTAACGCGACCTCGTCGAGTACGGTGCTATGTGGGCCGAAGCTGCGCTCGGTGATGCTCCAGCCGCCATTCTGTTTGAGGTTCAGCACCGTGCTGGCGCGAGTGCCGTAGGTGGCGCTGGCGATAAACACACTCGACAGCAGGCGCTCCGTGGCCAGTCCTACGCCAGTGTCCGGCAGCAGGTGGTCGGCTGGCTGGCTGCTGTCGCTCAGCATCTCAAGCAAGTCCTCATCCACCCCATCGATGCGCTCACTCAACGCATCTCTGGCGCGCAGCAGCTTCGGCCAGGGCGTGTCGAGGCTGGCGTTGGACAGGCCATATATGCCGCTCTCTAGTTGCCTGGGCTGCCCTTCCTGAGAATTGAAATGCCAGAGCTGTTGAGCATCGCCAACCAGCAGATTGAAGCCGGCATATTCGGTGGCATCGCGCATGATCCTGTCGAGATAGGCCGGCGCCGACTCCTGACCCAGCAAGTAGTCGGCTGTCAGCGCGCCGCGTGAACGCGGGCCGGCTTTCTGCCTGGGATCGCGGATATTGGTCAGCGCCGCGAAGCGGCCTTGCGCGGTAACGCCGAGCCAGGTACCCCCAGCTTGCAGATCGCGACCGGCGAATACGCCAGGTGCATCCGGCCATTCACTCAATGCGGCGCTGGGGCGTGAGTAGAACTCGTCGCGATTGGCCGCCAGGCGCAGCACCGTCGGGCTTTCGGGCTGCCAGGCGAAGACGATCAGGCACATGCGCATTCCTCCTATGGCGGAGTCTGGCAGGCTAGCGAGCTCAGCCAGGGGCGGCAACCGTTCCGTCGATCCGTGTGCCGTTGAGGAGACATTTCCGCTACCATGCCGCTTTGTTTTTGGGGGTGTCTATGGAGCTGCTGCTCTACCTGGTACTGGGCTCGGCTGCCGGTGTGCTGGCTGGCCTGTTCGGCGTGGGCGGTGGTCTGATCATCGTGCCGGTGCTGGTGCTGAGCTTCACCGCACAGGGTCTGGCAACGGAAATCCTCACTCACCTGGCAGTGGGCACTTCCCTGGCGACGATCATCTTTACCTCGATCAACTCGCTGCTCGAGCATCACCGCAAGGGCGCGGTACGCTGGCCGCTGTTTCGCTGGCTGACTCTGGGTATCCTGCTGGGTGCAGCGCTGGGGGCGCTAACCGCAGCGCTGATCCAGGGGCCTTGGTTGCAGAAGATCATCGGTACCTTCGCTATCATCGTTGCTGCGCAGATGGCGCTGGACCTGAAACCCAAGGCCAGTCGCGGTGTCCCAGGCAAGCCGACATTGACGGTAGCCGGCGGGGTGATCGGTTGGGCTTCGGCGATCTTCGGCATTGGCGGTGGTTCGCTGACCGTGCCCTTTCTGGTCTGGCGCAGCGTGCCGATCCAGCAGGCGGTGGCCACTTCGGCGGCCTGTGGCTTGCCGATCGCCATTGCCGGTGCGCTGAGTTTCATGTTTACCGGTTGGGGGAATCCGAATCTGCCGCCATGGAGCGTCGGTTTCGTGTATCTCCCGGCAGTACTGGGGATCGCCATGACCAGCATGTTCTTTGCCCGTTTGGGGGCGCGTCTGGCTCATCGCCTGTCGCCCCTGTTGCTCAAGCGTCTGTTCGCCCTGCTGCTGCTGAGCGTGGGCCTGAGTTTTTTCATTTAAGGAGTCCTGGATGCTACCTTATCCGCAGATCGACCCGGTGGCCATCGCCCTTGGTCCCCTGAAAATCCACTGGTACGGCCTGATGTACCTGGTCGGTATTGGCGGTGCCTGGTGGCTGGCCTCGCGCCGGCTGGAGCGTTTCGATGCGACCTGGAGTAAGGACAAACTGTCCGATCTGGTGTTCTGGGTGGCCATGGGGGTGATTCTCGGCGGCCGTCTGGGTTACGTGTTCTTCTATGACTTTGCTGCCTATATCGCCGAACCGGCAAAGATTCTGCGGGTCTGGGAAGGCGGCATGTCCTTCCACGGCGGGCTGATCGGGGTGATGCTGGCGACTTGGTGGTTCGGCAAGCGCAACGGCAAAAGCTTCTTCGAGCTGATGGACTTCATCGCACCACTGGTGCCGATTGGCCTGGGTGCCGGACGCATTGGCAACTTTATCAACGCCGAGCTGTGGGGCAAGGCCGCCGATGTGCCCTGGGCGATGGTCTTTCCCACCGACCCCGAGCAACTGGCGCGGCATCCGTCGCAGCTCTACCAGTTCGCCCTGGAAGGCGTGGCGCTGTTCACCATCCTCTGGTTCTATTCGCGTAAACCACGTCCGACCATGGCGGTATCCGGCATGTTCGCCGCCTGTTACGGGGTGTTCCGCTTCATCGTCGAATTCGTCCGTGTGCCGGATGCCCAGCTGGGCTACCTGGCCTGGGACTGGCTGACCATGGGGCAGGTTCTCTGCCTGCCGATGATCCTCGGTGGCATCGGCTTGATCGCCTACGCCTACAAGCGCCAGCCCGTTCAACGAGCCGCCTGATGAAACAGTATCTCGACCTGATGCGCCACGTGCGCGAGCACGGCACCTTCAAGGAAGACCGTACCGGTACCGGCACCTACAGCGTGTTCGGCTACCAGATGCGCTTCGACCTGGCCGACGGCTTCCCTCTCGTCACCACCAAGAAGTGCCACCTGCGTTCGATCATCCACGAGTTGCTGTGGTTTCTGCAGGGTGACACCAACATCAAGTACCTCAAGGACAACGGTGTCAGCATCTGGGATGAATGGGCCGACGAGAATGGTGACCTCGGCCCAGTCTACGGCTACCAGTGGCGCAGTTGGCCGGCGCCCAACGGCGAGTCCATCGACCAGATCGCCAAGCTGATCGAGATGATCAGGAAGAATCCGGATTCGCGCCGCCTGATCGTCTCGGCCTGGAACCCGGCGCTGGTCGAGCAGATGGCCCTGCCACCGTGCCACGCGCTGTTCCAGTTCTATGTGGCGGACGGCAAGCTCAGCTGCCAGCTCTATCAGCGTTCGGCGGACATCTTCCTTTTATGCCCCCATCCAGAAAGCGCACAGTACGTGATGGTTGCGTAAAAAAATTTACCTTCACGGTCGGTTTATTGTGATCTACGATAACTGCACTGTTTGCACAATGCGTGCTGAGGGTAAATTCGATGAAGGTGGTTGCTGCGAGAAGGGTGGTTCTGGATCTGAGTGAGTCCTTGCTGAATGAGGATGGGGCCCAGGTATCAGGTCTTGTGAATGTCACAGGAGGTGCGGTCTTTGATGACGACGAACGCTTGTTGCCCCTGTGCTCAGGGTTCCTCACACAGCATGCCAAGGAGGAGTCCCTTTCGATCACTTCGGTAGAGACCTATGGCAAAAACCTAGGGTATGCCCACCAATACCTGAAAGCCCGTCGTGAATTCGCCACAGCCAGCTCAGACGAAGCCTTTCTCGAAGTCAGCAGAAGCTTGCTGGCCGAGTACATTGCCCACCTGATTGAGAACGAAGAACTCTCGACGAAGACGGTGCGCAACCGAGACGCCACCCTGCTGTCCTTTTACGACTCCTATCTCTGCGCTCCGACCTTTCGTGGGCCAGTTTTGCGTGAGGATAACCCTTACGAGAAAGGGCTGATCTCGCCCAGTCCCAAGAAGAACCTGGTCATTCCTTGCAGCCTCTTGGAGCTTGAAACTCTCATCACCTTTAGTGACTGTGAGCGCGAGCGCTGCGTACTCCAATTCATTTTTGATGCAGGGATCAGGCGCTCAGAGCTGCCCAGGGTGACACTGGCAGCTGTTAAAAAAGCCCTGGATGCCCAGCGGTATCAGTACATCTCCAGCGGTGATGCCCCTCCACTCGATACTGACTACTGCTCGCTGGAAATTGCAGGCAGCAAGGGCCGGTCGAACCAGGAGAAGCCGCGTTACACGCTCGTCAGCCGCGCCACCTTGCAGCGAGTTCAGCGGTATCACGCCTCTGTTCTCTACAGGAAGCACGCACGCAAGTTCAAAGACGCTGAAAGCACACCTGCATTCATGAATGCCCATGGTGATGCCTATACGGCGAACTCTGTCAGCAAGCTGCTTGAGCGGTTGAGCGCTAGGGCAATCAAGGCCTGCAAGCTGAAGAAGCCCATTTCTCCACACAAGCTCAGGCACGGCTATGCCTATGCAATCTTGAGCAGTCCCGATCTCGGGGAGGACTTTGCGGAGCGTCTGTTCATCGCCCAGAAAACGATGGGCCATGCAGACATCACGACGACCCAGATCTACACCATGGTGCCGTTCGACATCTACAGCCGCATCAACGGCGCCATGGATGACACCACCACCAAAGCTGAGAACATGCAGGCGCTATCAGATGCGACTCGCTTGAAGATCGGCCTGGGAGATAGCAAGTAATGACAGCGCATGAGCAGGTATTGATGGGCCTCCCAACCTTGGCCGAGATTGAGCAGCGCTTGGGTGAATGGGTAGTAACAGTCAGTGGCAACCGAAAAGCCCTTTTGGATATCCCACTTCAGTACACCGATAAAACCACGATCTCTCGTCGATTCGTTTCAGAAGTCACTGGTCTTCCAGAAGAGACATTGCGTATCGCTCTGCGTGACCACAGGCATCTCCTGGCAGACCTCGAACAGGAGATGCACCGGGAAGGGATCATCGTCCAGGGCTACAACATTCTCGACAGCGAACAGAGCCGACTGGTGCTGCGCTGGTATGAGCACCTGACGGATGAGGAAAAGCTACAGGTCGAGCTTCGCGGCGACCTGGTTGCGCATATCGGCTACCTCAATCAAATGGAGGCATTCAAAAAGAGCCCGCTTCGCTACCCCTTATACAAAATCAAGCGCGCAGAGATAGCCCAGGATGTCATGCGACGCCGTGAGCTTGTTGATGCGATTCAACAGCACGAGATTGCCCAACGTGTCGAGGCATGGGCGAACAAAGCTCTCGCATCAAGGCAAGCGCTTTTAGATGTTGAGTTGGGCATTAAAGAGCCGCTTGCCATTGCTCCGTCCTACCTTGAGAAGGAGGTCGGTGCAGGCGTTGACCGCATTCAAGCCAGTGAGTGGTTAACGAGGGTCATACAGGGCATGCAGCGGGAGAACATCATCCTGCCTGGGTACAGCCCTCTGGTGTGAGGCGCGCAGGAAGATACTGCGCTGGTACGAAAACCTCAGCGATGAGCAGAAGCTTGGTGTTGAAGTTTTTGGTGGCCAAGTGAAGATGAAGGGATACCTGGATCAGGTGCCTGAGCTGGTTCCTGGCCACAAACTCTTACCGCTCTACAACGAGACTCGTGAGGAAATTGCAAGCGATGTAATCCGTCGTCGTGAAGATCACCAGCGCATGCTGGATCTGATTCCTCAGGAGCTAGATCCAGTCACTGAAAGCCGACTGCAACAGTGGTCTGACAAGGTCATTCAGAGCCGTACGGCATTGCTAGACGTTGAGCTGGGGAGTGGCAAGGATCCAAACATCTCGACTTCATACCTGTCTGAGCAGATCGGCATTCAGCTCGATACGGGCCTAGAGCACCCTGCATTACAACGCGTCATCGACGCCATGGTTCTCGAAAAGATCGTTGTGCAGGGGTATGGCTCCACAGAGTGCAACCTACGGCGAATCGCATTGCGCTGGTTCGAACGACTGGACGACCGTGAAAAGGCGAGGGTTCGCCTAATTAACGGGCAAATAGCACATGTGGGGACGCTAGATCAGATCGATGGTATTGAGCTTAATCATCGGCATTATGCACTGCTGGGCATCACGAGAACTGAGCTTGGCCAAGCAGTATTGACACTCCAAGAGCAATACCCACCTGAAGACACCTCTTTTTCACACACGGTGCAGAACCAGCTAAATCACTGGGTAGCTTCTGTCCTTGGTCGCCGCGAGAAATTGTTGGAGATTGAACTTGCTCAGAAGGGCCGCCTAGCGGTCTCTGCCACTTATGTGAGTAACCTGACTGGCCTTAGTAAAGACACGCTCTACGGTCAAACAGAGATGCCCGAAGTGCTTCAGGCCATGATCGCCGAAGGCATCATCGTTGAGGGCTACAACGTTGGCGATTGCGACAAACGCCGTAGGCTTCTGCGCTGGTATGAGGGTCTTGATGATCAGGAAAAACTTGCCGTTGAGACTTATGGGGATCAGCTAAAGCCTGCTTATCTCGAAACCATCCCAGAGCTTGCTGGCATCAACCCTACGCCCCTGTACAACCTGACTCGCACAGAAATTGGGAAGGATGTCCTGAGGCGACGCGCTGAAGTGGCAGCCCCACCAGGCAGGACAGGCACCCACGAGGTTAAGCGCAGGGTGGATGCATGGCTGAAGGATGTGTTGAGTAGCCGTGAAAAGCTTCTGACAGTTCAGCTCAATGCCAGCGGCCCCCTTGCGGTTTCAGTCCCATACCTCTCCGAACAGCTTGGTGTCAGTAAGTCGGTACTGAACAAATACAACGACATGCCCGAAGTGATCGAAGCCATGAAGCGCGAAAGGATCATTCTGCCGGGCTACATGTCATCTGAGTGCGATAAGCGCCGAAAGCTTCTCCGCTGGTACGAGGGGCTTTCCGAGCAGGAAAAATTCGGCATCCCGTTGTTTGGCAACAAAATCAAAAAGAAGGGCTATCTGGATCAAATTCCTGGAGTCCGGGAGTTACTCACCAGCTCCATGCACAAACTGATCAACCTGACTCTCGATGAGATCAGTGAAGATCTGGTGCGGCTGGGCGTGGGAAATAGCGATTACAAGACTGTTGAGGAGCGCGAGCTGGAGAAGGCTCAGAAACCTAAAGAGGAGACGGTCAGCTACAAAAAGCACTTCTTTGCGTTGCGCGCGGTATCAGTCGCATCAGTGGCTGATTTGGCACAGTCAGCAGATATTCCGTTCACTCCTGTGATGCATCTATTCGCTGCTGCATCCATGCAGAGTCATAGTGAGTCCGGTCAGTCCAACTATTACGATGCTAGTAAGTGCTTTATCCAGTGCCTTGTTGATGGTGGGCACAACGACGGTGATTCGGTGCTGACGATGCTCGGTGAGCACACACTGACTCGGTTCAGGAAATACCTGCAAAGCTTGCTTCAGAATGCACAAATCTCTACGGCAGTGGCCAATACGCATATGAGCGCAGCTAGGAGGATGCTGGAGCGTGCGACGGAGATTGACGGTCTGGGCTTGCACAGCTTTTATCCCGCGCCCGGTTTCGATGTAGCGCGTGAAACAGATCTTTACAACCCATATTCACCTGATGAACGCAGCCGAATTTCTGAAGCCATACAGACTGCGATTGCCCATACCCATGCTTTGGCCCAACCCTACGTCTGCACTGGGGTTGGTGAGGATCCCTACGACGAGCACGGCAAGGTCAAGGTTGGCATAGCGACGCTCGAAACTGCGCGATGGATTTTCGAGAACAAGCTGGGTTGTGTGCCCATCAATTTCGCAAATCTAGACGTGAATGATAAGTACCACAGGTACTTTCGGAATGTCCTTAACGCCTCCAGCTTGTCGATTTATGACATCTACGAAAGTTGGGGCGTTCTTTATGACCGCTCTTCGAAGGTGCTTGCACCCTACATAGCAAGACTTGCGCAAGTCACTGGCCTCAATGCTGACTCCATTGCGACGCTTCAGTTAGATGACTTTGTTCCTGTGCACCCGCTCAGTCAGAGGCCTTGTCTTCGGTATTGGAAAGAAAGGTCGACAGGTGAGAAAGAATACCATTTGGATATTTTCAAAGCCGAGATTTCTTGGCTGACCACTAGTCAGGCTAGAGAAATTAAGAAGATCATAGACGATGTTGTTCTTATAACGTCTGAGTTTAGGGGCTGTGCTGGCCCCGGCATTAAGGATGACTTATTTATATATCAATCTTCATCAAGAGCGACTTGGGGTGAGATCAAATCTTTGTCTCAGCAACGTTCTGTTTTGAATATTGCTCTTAGAAGTTTTTCTGAGAAAAGTAATTTGCTTACCGATTCAGGAGAGCCGCTATCCCTGTCGCCCTCGCGGTTCAGGCCCAGCTTCGTCAGCGAACTGGTTGAGAGAGGTGTCTCTGTTCGCGAAATTCAAATGATGCTTGGTCACGAGAATATTGAAACAACCCTCAAGTATTTGGAACGGATGGACTTCAATCGGGTTGCGCGGGATAAGCTGGAGGTTGCGCTTAGAGAAATTCACTCTGAAACCATTACAGATAAGCCAGTAACCGCAGCCCCTGATATTAACTCCGGCAATGACGACAATATTATCTTCAAGACGCCGCTTGGCGGGTGCAAGAATATTTTCAATCCGCCAGATTTCATAAAGAATCTTCGTAACTACGTTCCTGGAAAACCTTGCGCGCTCTACAATAAATGCTTGGCTTGCGAAAATAATATGATTACCAAATCGGACTTGCCCGCGCTGTTCGCAATGCGCAGGGATTACTTGCATATACTGCACACTAATCGGGTGGCGGATACACCATATGGCTATGTGGTTCTTGAAAATCTAAATCTGCTTGAAAATATTTTGGATCCAGAGCTTTCTGATTTTTCGCAAGAAGAACTTGAAGAAGCTGAGCGCCTGTCGGAATACGTTGATACCAATATTGCTATTGAAGGGGTTGGGCAATGAGTGAGAAATATATCAACCAACTAGCCCAATTCCGCACCTGGCGTACTGACTTCTTGCCGGCTGTCGAGTCGGCAGTACAAGAACCGTCAACCATTAGTGGCGGAAGTGAAGCCGCTCTAGAGGCTTGGGGCTACTATCAATCCCTCATGGCAATGCCAGTATCTAAACTGTCGAAATTTGGTGACGCCATATGGGATTTTAACGCAGACGATCCACATGCGGCGAGAAACGTAAAGGGCGCAAAGCTAAAAATAGACTTTTCTAGATACACAAATCTTAATGCGACGGCAATCTTAGAGGTTAAGGCAGCACTTAATTTTTATTTGCTGGCTCCCTCGGCAGTTGCGGGCGATACTCCGCGAAGTAAAAAAACGGTTAAGTACAATACTGCCATTGCTAACTTTGAGAGTGGCCTAAGATTTGTTGATCGCATGTACGCTTGTGCCATTGAAGAGTACAAGGCGGCTTTCATTTCCTCGACGTGCTTTAGTATCTCTCAGCTTGATGACGGTATCTATGAAAAAGCGGCAGAGACATTTGAGCATAAATACAGTAATGGGCTTTCTCGATTCTTTAGTATTTTGCGATCCCCGTATTTGAGGGATTCAGTATTTGGTAATCCTCTGAGCAATAAAAAGCTCGAATCCTTACCTTGGAAATTGGAGGATTTAGAGGAAGATGAAGATGGCGACGAAGAAAGTCAGGACGATCAAGATGATGAGGCAAATCATCTGCCTAATGACGTTTTCGAGGCAGTTTCCAATTTCGCATCCTTGCAAGTGGTTGATTTTCTAGATGCGCTGAGCTTGCCAATTCAAGACGTGGATTCGCTAAAGCGGAGGAATGTTAAGGGCTTCAGGATGAGTGGTCAGTATGGGCTTTCCCCCAGGCTGATGGAGCTATATACCGTCATGCGTTTGGGCGCTAAGGGGTATGACTATTCGGCAGTCATGCAGCTTCTCGGTGCTGTTCCTGAAGGCGTAAGTATTGGCGATAAGCTTGTTTCAAGAGATGCCATCGAGAAACTGGCGGGCGGTTTGATACACGATGATTTTAGAAAATACTTAAACCTGGTGAATTACAGTTGCTGTTACCTAGTGGCGCAGTATACCGGTATGCGCCCATCTGAGTTGTGTGAGCTCATGGTGGAGAGTTGCTTGATTCAGGAAGGGAGGTATTGGTTGCTAGAGTCCAGAGTGATCAAGCATCAGCAGGCAGATCGCAAGTTATTCGATGACAAATGGATTGCCATACCTATTATCAGAGATGCTATTGAAGCAGCCCGTGTGGTTGCGCGTTACAAACAAAGTCCGTATCTGTTTTCGAATGTGGCCACGGTAGCGCCAGATAGTGTTTGTCTTGCATTGCACTCAGGTGGGATTAAACACCAGTTGCAGAAGCTGTTCTCTGTCGTGCTCAGTAAGCAGCAGTATCAGGACTTGGAGTTCAGTCCGTACACCCTTCGACACACACTTGCATTTCAAATGTATCGGATTGACCTTGGTCTACCCTTTATTTCCCATCAACTCAAACATTTTGGGGAGATCGTAGGTGGATACGCAGGGAAGGGTGTAAGTAAGGTTACGCTGGGCTACGGTGGCATTGGCGACATGCTCGGGAAAGGTGGCCGCCATGTTAAAAACCCGCTTCGTAGGGAGGCGGAAATTGAGGCCGTAAAGGATTTTTATGACCCTGACGGTGGCTATGCTGGCCTTAATGCGTCTGCCCACAAGGCCCGTAATCAGCAAGTCTTTAAAGGCTATATGGCCGCTGGTTACACTAAAGATCAAATTATCGCTGCTATGGCTGATCAAGGCATGGCCATAGTTAACGTCGGCTTAGGCTTTTGTTATGGCAATGTAACTGAGGACTTTAATGATGCTCTGCCTTGCGCAGGGGGACTTCGCTGCAATCCCAATCGGTGTTCAAATTCTGTTGTAGGCGAAGTTCATGCGCCCAAATGGCGTGAGGTTTATTATCAGAATAAAGCATTGCTTGATGACCCGCTGTATGCAGATCGGCGTGAGCAAATTGAAGAAATCATGAAAGAAGCTGCTGGCGTCCTCAGGTATCTGGGGCAGGAGGTCGAGGATTGAAGCAGCAAGCATTTGAGAGTCGAAACAAAGAAGACTTCGATCAGAATACAGAGGCATTAAGTAAGGCTTTACAGGTCATTGCGTCCGATAACAAACTCAAGGCAACCATCAGTGAGCTAAGTCGAATCTCGGGTATTCACAGAAATACTATTCGTAATAGACGCTGGCCATCTGAGCGATTGGAAGCAATAAAGGAGCAGCGGAAGCTAGAAGAACTAAGGATCAAACTTAAGAAAGAGAAACGACAAGACCCGGTTTCTGTGTTGGCGGAAAAGCTAGAAAAAAGCCGTCTTGAAGTAGTATACTGGTTCAATCAACGTAACGAGCTAGAAGAAACTGCTCGCGCATTAGAAGTTAGACTTAAATCTATGAGCGAGAGTCGCGATTTTTATCTTAAGCAGTCCGAGGCAGGCCTGCTTGAAATTAATAGTCTGAAGCTCGAAATCGAGAAGCTCAAGGGAGTCATCTCGATTCTAGAAACTGAGCGTTCCGAGGGCTCAACATGAAGGCTTACCAAGATCTACTGTCAGACGTCCTCAACAACGGCGTCCAGAAAGGCGACCGCACCGGCACCGGCACCGTGAGCGTTTTCGGTCGGCAGTTCCGCCATAACTTGGAAGACGGTTTCCCGCTGCTGACTACCAAGAAGGTGCACTTCAAGGGAATCGTCAACGAGTTGCTTTGGTTCCTTAAGGGCGACACCAACACCAAGTGGCTCCGTGAGAACGGTGTGACCATCTGGGATGAGTGGGCGACCGAGGACGGTGACCTGGGCCCGATCTATGGCAAGCAGTGGACTGCTTGGCCGACAAAGGATGGCAAGACGGTCAACCAGATCGACTACGTTGTCGACACCCTTAAGAACAACCCCAACAGCCGCCGCATCCTGTTCCATGGCTGGAATGTCGAATACCTGCCTGATGAGAAGGTAAGCGCCCAGGAGAACGTAAAGAACGGCAAAATGGCTCTTCCCCCGTGCCACCTGCTGTACCAGTTCTACGTCGCCAACAACAAGTTGTCGGCTCACCTGCTGATTCGGTCGTCAGACCTGTTCTTGGGCTGGCCGTACAACTGCGCATCTCTCGCGACCCTCACCCACATGCTGGCCCAGCAGTGCGATCTGGGTGTGGGCGAGATCGTCATCACCATGAGCGATGCGCACATCTACCTGAACCACCTTGAGCAGGTGAAGCTCCAGCTCACTCGCGATCCCAAGCCTCTGCCGAAGCTGAAGATCAAGCGTAAGCCTGACAGCATTTACGATTACTCGTTTGAGGACTTCGAGCTGGAAGGGTACGAGCCGCACCCGCACATCGCGGCACCGGTTTCGATCTGATAGCAGCGACAGTTGCTTGCGCATGGAGCCATCTGGTGCGTGGCTCCTGGGCGGGCTTAGTTGTCAGGTGCCTGGATGTCTGCAAGGAACGAAGGAATCCGGACAACCTTGAAAGCTGGCACGCGCAGATCCAGCTCCAGGGATCGGGAAAAGTGGGCGACGTAGGTTGCACTGTCAAAACCGACAGGAGCAACCTCAGAGGTTTGCATCCATGAGGTCACCCGCTTGAGCGCCGAACAGAAGACTGGGAGCACATCTACGTACACTTGGTTCGTGGGGTATCCTTCCCGCTTTGCGTGATCTGCGATCTGTTCGAAGGCGAGGTTATCATTCCAAAGCTTGCGCAATGTGTCTGGCTTTCGAATGGAGCTGTGGGATAGCCGCTGGTAGAAGTCCTGCAAGGGCAGTGGATACCGCGAAGTCCGCTCAGATTGTCGCTCGTATTCACCTATTAGATAGGCCGCCCCGGCCTTTCCTGACACTCCTCCATCTAAGATCATCATCCGATTCCAACTGGTAAACAGCGTGTGATCACGATGGTGCAGGGCATTACGTAATACGATCATCAGTGACGTATCAGCGTGATCGAAATAGCCAAAGCCTGGAACGCTCTTGGTGAGGTCGTACAGACGATGGAATGACTCCAGCTTTGCCTCGAAGGCCCGATCAAGGTTGGCAACGGCTTCTTCCTGATCGACCTGCATCAGGTAGTGAAATCTTGCACTCGACTCTGCATAAAGGCGCATCGTGTTCGAAAGGGCTTCCCAGGCGTATTGGGTCGGTGACATCTGATTATCTCGGTTAGTGGGGCGCATCAATCACGCGGATTAAGGTGACTCAAGAGGCTAATGCGCCAATAAGTGCCCCCCTGTGTGTTTCTGTGGCCTCAG
>NZ_JAOCLK010000039.1:0-42879 GCF_029845265.1 Ectopseudomonas oleovorans | reverse complement strand
GGCTTTAGCCGGTCCCGAGTGAGCGAAGCGAACGGCTTGAACCATATGTTAGAAGCCTTTACGCGGAACTGCTTTTTGTTCGGTTACTTGGGCTGCCTAATAGTTCTGCATACGGCTGCAATTTTGTTGCCATCTGGGTCGCGGACATAGGCGGCATAAAAGTCGCTAGCGTACTGCGGCCGTAGTGCCGGTTCTCCTTCAGATGTGCCACCGTTCTCAATTGCTGCTACGTAGAATTTTTGGACTTCTTCCCATGTATTGGCACGAAGAGCAACCATTGTGCCGTTGCCAGAAGTTGCAGTGTTTGCGTTGAAAGGCGTGCATACCCAGAGTGCAAGTTCTTGTGCCCCTCCAGCTTCATAGGTGCCCCAGCCGGCCCAACCTTCCCAATTCGGTTCGTCACCTGTGTTGCATCTATTGAGGCCGAGCGGGGCAAGTGCTGCGTCATAGAATTTAATTGCGGCATCAAGATTGTTTGTGCCGAGGCATATGTATGCAAACACAGATATTTACCTATGGCTTCTAACGCCTGAATTAAGCCGCGCCGCGAAGCGGCGTCGGCTTGAATGAATTGTTAGCGCTCATACGGAATAGGTTGGAGCGCTGCACTTTTATAAAGAGGATGACCCGGGTGGCCGCTTTTTAGCTTAGTTAGGCAATGCGGCGCTTTGATGAAGCTAAGAACCTGATTGTCCCTGCCCAGATAGCTGCCAGTTGCACTCCAAGCGCAAACAACTACCGGTGCCTCTGATTGAAGCTTGCGAAGCCATTTGTCATTGTCAGGCCCGATAGGATCTTTGGCGGTGAACAAAGCCGACTGATCTGTAGAGCGGAACGCAAATAAGTTGCCAAGCAGCAGGCCGCCATATCCCCAACGCTTTGCGTAGTTGATGCAAACGCGTGAAGTGTTGTCATCTGTTTCCGCGTCAGCGGTAGATGGGTTCAGACCGATGAACAGAACGGGAGGCTTTGATGAGTCCCAGATGCGGCGCAACTCATAGCGGTATTTCTGGCATTCGGAAATCGTGGCGGTGCTTTTCATGAGCGCTAACGTTTGGTTAAGGGGCGGGCTTTAGCCCGTCCCAGTGAGCGCAGCGAACGGTTTGAACCAGTTGTTAGAGGTGGCTTGCACGGATTAATAGGTCGAAATTCACGAAGCCAATAACTGGTAGTGAGATTATTATAAATAGAGGTATCAAGCACGGAAGTACAGCGTCTTTTGGTTGTCGGTATACTTTGCCGATTGCAGCTAGTCGTGCTTGATACCAGATGTATAAAAATGAACCTAACCAAGCCGCTGCAAACAGCCAGAACAAATACCGCCCTTGTAGGCTGAAAGTGATTGCTAGGCCAATGCCTATGTATGCAATTAGACTGATGCGGGCGCATATGTCAAAAAATTTCTCAGCCATGTAGACCCCTATAGTTGGCAATCCTGAATTTTAAATTTTGGTGAGCTGGACTTAAGTGCTAGAGATAATCGCGAAAAAATACGGGCGCAGTGTTTTTAAGTGCTTTATGTATAGAGCTGCCAAGTTCATGTTTTGTTGCTACTTTGTAGCCTTCTTCTTTTGTATAAATTACATGTGTGCCCTCTAGTTGACCGGCAGATACTCCGCCCACCTTTTGCGATGCATTTGGTAAGTCGTTCTCGATAAGCTTTCCGTCTATGTAGAGAGAGTTAGCAAAAAAATCGCCTTTTCCTTTTTGGTATTTTATGACTTGGTAGTGATATACCTTGCCCGGCAGGTTATTAAGTGGTGGAACGTTCTCGTTAAAGTAGGTGGTAGCTTCTTCACTCCATTTTTCTGGGAACGTTTCATGACTTTTCTTGCCGCATCCTGCAGCCAAAACTGCACCGATCATGATGCTTGCCAATAGAATGGGGTGTTTCGTTTTTTTCATGGCTACCTCTAACAGTGATTAGATGGAAGGCGGTACTAATCCGATAGTAGAGCCTTCCATCTAACTCCGCACTATCGCCATCGCCGCCCTGGAAAAACTCTTTTCAAATCATGGCATTACCAGCCAGCCCCTGATGCCTGGATGTATTCGCTTGACTTCCTCATTTTTGCTCTACCATTACTACTGTACAAAAACACAGCTAAGGAGTCGACCATGGAAACCTCCAGCAAACCTCGCCTGCAGGAGAAGTTCAGGGCGGTGATGCGCTTGCATCATTACAGCATCCGCACCGAAAAATCCTACTGGTACTGGATTCGCTATTTCATCCGTTTCCATAAGCTGCGCCATCCACTGGAGCTTGGTGCTACCGAGGTCAATGCTTTTCTCACTTGGCTGGCAGTTGAGCGTCAGGTGGCTGCCGCCACCCAGAATCTGGCACTCAATTCGCTGGTTTTCCTATACGACAAGGTCTTGCAACAACCACTCGGGCAAGTGGGTGAGGTGGTGCGCGCAAAACGCTCAGCGCGTATTCCTTGCGTACTTACGCATGAGGAAGCCACGGCGCTCATTGCCAGGCTCGGCCAACCGCATCAGCTACTGGCTTCGCTGATGTATGGCGCCGGCTTGCGAGTGGTGGAAGCTGCACGTTTGCGTATCAAGGATGTGGATTTCGATAAGCAGATCATCACCATTCATGACGGCAAAGGCGCCAAAGACCGAACGACACTTCTGCCGGCGCCCTTGATCACACAGCTGCTGGAGCGCAGAGAGCGTATGTTTCGCGCCTGGAAGCAGCGGGACAGTTTTTATCACGCTCCCGTCAGCCTGCCATTTGCGCTACGTCGCAAATACCCCAAGGCGGGATGTTCATTCGAGTGGCAGTGGCTGTTCCCGTCGACCGGACTTTGCACGGATGAGGACGGGCAGATCGTTCGTCATCACCTTCATGTCAGTGCCATTCAGAAAGCTGTCAGACATGCCGTGCGGCAATCCAATCTGCACAAGCCTGCCAGTTGCCATACCTTTCGCCACAGTTTCGCCACCGAGTTACTGCGTCGAGGGAGTGACATTCGCACTGTGCAGACGCTACTGGGGCATGCGGATATACGTACGACGCAGATCTATACGCATGTGCTGGGACAGGGCTTTGCCGGTGTAGTCAGCCCGCTGGGGTGAGCGCGGCAAGCACTTGGCTGGGTTGTCACGACCGCCATTCGAATTGCATTCGGGCTACGAGGTCTGTGCCGCTAGGCCTTGGGCAGCGCCTCCAGCACCTGCCGATACAAACCCTGCAGGCGCAGGGCATCCTCTTCGTCCAGCGTCTCTTGCTGAAGGCGGCGAGCGAAAACATCTTCCACGCTCAACTCGTCCAGCGTCTCTCGCGCTTCACAGGCCAAGCTGGCTGCCGCATTGCCCCGTTCACGACGGATACGCAGCACCTCCACGGGATGCCCTTCGCACAGGGCGTTGATGCGGCTTTGTAGGTCGCTCAGGTAGTCGTCGGTGCTCACTTGCACTTCCAGCCATACAGGCCGCTCGGGGGTGCCCGGTGCAGCTGCCTCGGTGATGGAGCCTGCCAACTCCTTGAGCGAGCCGCGCAGGCTGGCCATGGACTGGAACACCGGCACGGGCAGTGGCGTGATCGACTGCAGGGTGGCGCCTGCGAACGTCAGCAGCAGGACTTCCTTCTGCTGGCGCGCCTCGTCGAAGGACAGGGCAATCGGCGAGCCGCTGTAGCGAATGTGCTCCAGGCCGCCGACCTTCTGCGGGCGGTGGATATGGCCAAGGGCGATGTAGTCCGCCGGCGGGAAGGCGCTGGTGGGGAAGGCTTCCAGGCTGCCGACGTAGATCTCGCGCACCGATTCGCTGGCGCTGGCGCCAACCGTGGTGAGGTGACCAGTGGCGATGATCGGTAGCGTCAGGCCCAGCTCGTTACGCTTGATAACCGCCAGTTCGTACAGTGCCCGGTAATGCTCAGCGATGGCTTGCTGCAGCGACTGCTGCTTGTCCTGTGCGCTCTGCCCCGCCTGGCTGGCCAGCACGTCGCGCGGGCGGATGAAGGGAATGGCGCAGAGAATGGCGCCCGGCTGGCCAGTACGATCATTGAGTACCAGTACCTGTTCAGCCAGGTCGACGCCCACGCTCGGCACCACCTGGGTGCCCAGTTGCCCCAGCAGGCTGCGGCTTTCACCGAGCATGGCCGGCGAGTCGTGGTTGCCGCCGAGTACCACCAGAGCGCAGCCGGCGTCGCGCAACTCCACCACCAGCCGGTAGTACTGCTCGCGGGCGTAACTGGGCGGTGCGCCGGTGTCGAACACATCACCGGCGATCAACAGCACGTCCACCTGATGCGCGTGCACCTGCTCCAGCAGCCAGGCGCAAAAAGCCTGGTGTTCGGCCTGGCGGGTCTTGCCCATGAAGTGCTGGCCAAGGTGCCAGTCGGATGTATGCAGAACGCGCAGGCTCATAGCGGCCAGTCCTGCACGACGATATGGGTCTTGACTCGCTGCATGTGCGGGAAGGCTTCGATGGCCGCGCGTACTTCGCTCAGGCGCGCCATGCTCGGTGCTTCGATCTGCACCAGCATGTCGGTTTCGCCGCTGATGCCGCTGCAGTGGCGGATTTCCGGGTATTCGCGCATGCGCTCGACATAATCCTGGCAGCGACCGTTCTGGTAGAAGAGTTCGAGAAAGGCCTTGACCCCGCCCTCGCCCGGCACCGCCACCTGCGCGTGATAGCCGCGAATCACCCCGCTCTTTTCCAGATGGCGAATGCGCTCGCTGACCGCCGAACGTGACAGGTTGACCTCACGGGCGATGTGGCTGACGGAGGTGCGCGCGTCGCTGCGCAGCAGGGCGAGGATCTGGCGATCGAACTTGTCCACGGGCTTCTCGGGGTGGCAATCAGGTTGACGGAGGAAACCGCCATTTCGTCGGCAAAAGGCGACAGCCTGCAAGCGGGCGGCGCTCTACCATGGCGGCTCCAATAAAGGCGTGAGCATACCCCATGAGTCGATTGAACAAGGAGTTGGGCCTGCTGCAGGGTGTCGCCCTGCTCAGCACCTCGCTGCTCGGCACAGGCATCTTCGTGGTGCCAGCGCTGGCCGCCACGGCCGCAGGCGCGGCGTCGCTATGGGCCTGGATGATCCTCATTGCTCTGGTGCTGCCGGTGGCCTTCACCTTCGCTCAATTGGGCAAGCGCTTCCCACATGCCGGCGGCGCGCCGCACCTGATCGGCCGCGCCTTCGGCCTGCGCATGGAAGGCGTCAGTGCGCTGCTGTTTCTCGCCGTACTGCCGGTCGGACTGCCGGCTGCGCTGCATATCGCCAGCGGCTTCTGGCTGGCGTTGTTCGACCTCGATCGCACCGACCTGCTGCTCATCGAACTGGCGACGCTGGGCGCCATCCTACTGCTTGGTCAGCGTCCACCGAAAGCTTCGGGCCTGCTGCAGGGGTTGATCGCCGTGGCCATCGTTGCCAGCGTTGCGCTGATCTGGTGGATGGGTGATCTGCCGCGCACCAGCCAACCGCTGCTGCCAGCCATGGACGGCCAATGGCATTTGCTGCCGACAGCGCTGGGGGTGATGTTCTGGTGCTTCGTCGGCATCGAGGCCTTCACTCACCTGGGCGAGGAGTTCAAACGCCCCGAGCGCGACTTCCCCCTGGCGCTGCTGCTTGGCGTGCTGCTGGCCGGCCTGGTGTACTGGGCCTGTTCGGTGGCGGTGCTGAGCTTTGCCACCTACGGTGACGTGCACAGCGATACCACCGCGCTGCCGCGCCTGTTCGAGCAACTGCTCGGCGAGCAGGCGCGCGCGCTGGTGGCGGTGCTGGGCTACCTGGCCTGCTTCGCTTCGATGAACGTATACATCCAGGGCTTCGCCCGGCTGATCTGGAGCCTGGCCGAAGAAGGCCGTCTGCCGGCCAGGCTGGCCGTGCGCAACCGCCATGGTGTACCCGGCAAAGCCTTGCTGCTGGTGGTGATCAGCTGCGCGCTGTGCGCCATGCTCTCGGCCACCTTGAACCTGTCGGTGGACGATCTGATCCGCTATGCCAATGGCAACTTCGTGCTGATCTACCTGTTCAGCATGGCAGCGGGCTGGGTGCTGTTGCGAGGCATCTGGCGTTTGCTGGCCGGGCTCAGCACGCTGCTCTGTGCGGCGGTGCTGGTGATGCTCGGCAGCGATGCGTTGTATGCCGTGGCGCTGCTCGTCGCCCTGCTGCTGCTCGATCATCTGCGCGCCCGGCACAAGGCGTTGGCGTAGCGATCCTCCGCGCACGCCTGGTGGCGGATGAAAGAGCGTCATCCTCACCACGGATGACCGTGGGGAACATGGGTTCTATCCTTAGGCTGAATTTGCCGAAAGGAAGCCTCATGCGCCGCATACTCAATGACCTGAAAATCATGATCCTGGCCAACCTGTGGATCGTCCCGGTGATGGCCGCGCTGGTCTGGGCGCTGTTCCAGTTCGTCGCGCCGCCACCACCGATGAGTGCCAGCATGGCCACCGGCACGCAAGGCGGCGCCTATCAGCACTTTGCCGAGCGACTGAAGGAAGAACTGGCCAAGGAAGGTTTCGAGCTTACCCTGGTGCCCACCTCTGGCTCGCGTGACAACCTGCAACGCCTGCTCGCCGAGGCGCCCGAGGTGCAGATCGCCCTGGTGCAGAGCGGCCTGGAGCGCCAGTTGGCGCCCGACGAACAACGCCAGTTGCAGAGCCTGGGGGCGATCTATCAGGAGCCGCTGTGGCTGTTCTATCGCCGTGACGTTGAGTTGGATCGCATTGCCGACCTGCTGCCGCTGCGCCTCGGCCTGGGCGGCGAAGGCAGCGGCACCCGCGCCGCCAGTGATGCCATTCTCGGCGCCAATGCCATCGAGCCGGAACAATATCCCGACACCTGGCAGAGCCTCGGCGGCGGTAAGGCCGCTCGGGCGCTGATGGCCGGCGAACTGGATGCAGCGTTCTTCGTCGGTCAGGCAGAGAACGCACTGGTTCAGCAACTGGCGGCCAACCCGGACATCGCCCTGGCACACTTTCGGCGCGCCGCCGCTTACGAGGCGCGACTGCCGTTCTTCAATCAGGTGAAGGTCGGTGAAGGTCTGCTCGACCTGGCCAGCAATGCGCCGGATCGCGACATTGTCACCCTGGCCCCGGTGGCCACGCTGGTGGTCAACGACGATTTCAACCCCGGTCTGGTGCCGCTGTTTCTCGCGGCCAGCCGTGAAGTGATGCGGGGCGGTACCCTGCTCGATACCGCAGGCACCTTTCCCAGCGCCGAGCCGCGCACCTTCGAACTGCACAAGGATGCCGGGCATTACTACGACAAGGGCCTGCCTATCCTGCAGCGCTACCTGCCGTTTCGCATCGCCTCGCTGGCCGATCGCTACATCATCCTGCTGATCCCCCTGATCGTGGTGATGATCCCGCTGTTCAAGGCTGTCGGCCCGATTTACCAGTGGCGTATCCGCGCGCGCATCTACCGCTGGTACAAGTACCTGCGCGAGATCGACCGCAAGCTGCACGCAGGTTCCCTCCCGGATGCGCTCGGCAGCGAAATCGAGCGTCTGGAGAAACTGGAAGACGAACTCGCCGCGGTGGAAGTGCCGCTGTCGTATTCCAATGAGCTGTACGAGCTGCACATGCATGTGCGCTATGTGATCGAGCGCTTGCGCGAGTTGCAGCGGCGGCGGCAGCCGTAGGGTGGACATCGTTTTTTCATGTCCACCGATGCGCAGCGGATGGAAAAAGCGTCTCCACCCTGAGTAAAAGTAAAAGTGAAGTAGCCGTTTCTGACGAGTAGGAGCCGCGCCTCGCGGCGAATGGTTCAGGCAACCTCGATCATGAGCTGAACCCACCATTCGCCCCGGGGCGGGGCTCCTACAGTTCGTGGACAACGCGAAGTTTGTCCATCACTTGGACTGAGCCCGCGACGACTTCTGTGGGCTTTAGCCGCGAGCAGCTGCATAGCGTTCACCGATGCATGCGCACCAGAATCCATGACCCGCTTCGGGTAAACTTCGCCTCTTGTTTCATTTGCCCACGAGACCGCCATGCCGATCCGTCACTGCATCGTCCACCTGATCGACAAGAAGCCCGACGGCAGCCCTGCCGTGCTGCACGCCCGCGACAGCGAGCTGGCCACGTCGCAAGCCATGGAGAACCTGCTGGCCGACCTCAACGAGAGCTACAACGCCAAGCAGGGCAAGGCCTGGGGGCTGTTCCACGAGGAATCCGGCGCCTACCCCTTTAGCGGCTGGCTCAAGGCCTATCTCGATGGCGAGCAGGACTTCACCGCCTTCAGCCGCCAGGCCGTCGAGCACCTGCAGAAGCTGATGGAAGAATCCAACCTGTCCACCGGCGGTCACGTGCTCTTCGCCCACTACCAGCAAGGCATGACCGACTACCTGGCTATCGCCCTGCTGCACCACAGCGAAGGCGTGGCGGTGACCGACGCGCTGGACGTGACGCCGGCCAAACATCTGGATCTGGGCCAGTTGCACCTGGCCGCGCGCATCAACATCAGCGAGTGGCAGAACAACAAGCAGTCCAAGCAGTACATCTCCTTCATCAAGGGCAAGAACGGCAAGAAGGTCTCGGACTACTTCCGTGACTTCATCGGTTGCCAGGAAGGCGTCGACGGCCCCGGCGAAACCCGCACCCTGCTCAAGGCCTTCAGCGACTTCGTGGAAAGCGAAGACCTGCCCGAAGAACAGGCCCGCGAGAAGACCAAGACCCTGGTCGGCTACGCCAGCGGCCAGGCCAAACTGGGTGAACCGATTACCCTGGAAGAACTCTCCGGGCTGATCGACGAGGAGCGTCCCAAGGCCTTCTACGAGCACATCCGCAACAAGGACTACGGCATGGCGCCGGAATTTCCGGCGGACAAACGCACCTTGAGCCAGTTCCAGCGTTTTACCGGGCGGGCCGAAGGGCTGTCGATCAGCTTCGAGGCGCACCTGCTGGGCTCGAAGATCGAATACGACGAGGGCCGCGACATGTTGATCATTCGTCAGTTGCCGACCCAGTTGAAGGATCAGCTCAAGCGGCGGCAGGATTGATGCATTCGTAGGGCGGGCCGGGCGGCGATCCGCTTTAGCAGGCCGTTGAAAAACGTAGGCGAGGCAGCCAATGCAAGGCAAAAACAGGCGAAAAAGCGGAGTTTACGAGCTGTAAATGAGCATTTTGATCGGACTCGCGCACGAGCCTGTTTTTAACGCAGCAGTGGCAACGCAGATAGTTTTTCAACAGTCTGTTAGCCCACCAAAGCAGTCCAAGTCAGCACCCGAGCTACCTTAGGAAGCTGAGATCGTTGTTGGTGGGCTGAAGCCCACCCTACAAACCTGACCGCGCTATCGCACAAGGACGCGCAACCATGAAGACGATTGTGCTGCTGCTCGCCGCGCTGGCTCTGTGGCAGAACTGGGACAAGATCGACCGCTGGCTAAACCCGCCACAGGCCGGCAATGCCAGCGGCGAGATCGTGCTCTACGCGACGCAGTGGTGCGGTTACTGCGCCAAGACCCGCGAGTTATTCGCCGAGGATGGCATTGTCTATCGCGAAGTGGATATCGAGAACGATGCGGCTGGCCGCGCCCAGTACCAGGCGCTGGGTGGCCGGGGCGTGCCGGTGATCGACTTGCGCGGCCAAGTGATTCACGGCTACGACGTGCGCGCCATCCGCGCCGCCTACTGACCTCAACTCAGCGAACTGTCCTCACGCCGCCACTGCCGTGGGCTGACGCCGAACCAGCGGCGGAAGGCGCGCGAGAAGGCACTGGTTTCCGAATAGCCGAGCAATAGCGCCAGGTGCGAGATGGGTAGCTGCGGCTGGCGCAGGTAACGGTTGGCCAGTTCGCGACGCACGTTGTCCACCAGTTGCGAGAAACTCAGCCCCTGCTCACGCAGGCGCCGCTGCAGCGACCAACTGGCCATGCCGAGCATTTCCGCGACATCTTCCAGCGCCGGCTCGCCGTACAGCAGACGCTGGCGAATCTGCTCGCGCACGTCATTGACCATATCCCGCTCACCACGTCCGCACAGGGCGCTGATCTGGTTCAACGAATCCTGCATGACCATCAGCAGTACCGGATCACTGTCCGGCATGGCGCGGTCGAGGCCGCGCTTGGGAATCAGCAGGGAATTACACGGCTGCTCGAAGTACACCGGCGCATCGAACACCTTACAGTGCTCGTGCCAATGCTCCGGCCGTGGGTGTTCGAAGTGCACCGCGCGCGGCGCCCACTGCGGGCCAAGCACATGACGCACCAGGTTGAGAGCCATGCCCAGGGTCAACTCGGCATCCTGGCGGCGGCTGAGAATGGCGCCATGGCGTACCTGATAGTCGAAGCGGTAGCACTCGCCCTCGTCGACCAGGCGGATCAGGCTGTTGCGCTGGTGCAGCGGGAAGGCACGGGCGAAGTTGATCAGCGCCTGTTCCAGCGTCGCCGAGCACAGCCCGATATAACCAAGCAGGCCAAGCGCCTGCGGCTTGAACTGCTGGCCGTAGTACAGACCGAAGTTGTCGCAGCCGGACTGATGCGCGGCTTCTTCCAGCACCTGGCAGTAATTGGGCAGCGCCAGGCTCAGGGTCGGATGGCGCAGGCACTCGGGGTCGATCCCGGAGACACCGAGGATACGATCCGGGTCACCGCCCTGCTTTTCGATGAAGCCGCACAGGCCGCTCGCAGCAGCCGCCAACACGCCCGCATTAGCCGGCGCACCGGATAACAGCGAAGCGCCGAACGAACCACCCGCCTGGGAGAAAAAGGCACTCATCGGGGCCTCCTTGGTAACAATGCGTTTCGGCAAGCAAGAAATACGCCTGCACTGTCGCACCGCAAAACCACGGTTCAAACGCCACCTCCGTGCCCCGCCCTGCCGGGCGAGTGAGTCATTTTGAAACATTCGCACCAAAACGCAGCGGACGACTTGACCCATTACGACACAGGCAGCGTTGGCGCCTGCAAAGTTGACTTTGCACGACAGCAAGCCCCCTGTGCAGTCAAGTTGCGCCCATGAAATCGGCTCATGATCGACCCAGGCTGAACGTCAGCTCACCTGCTACGTACAACTACAACAACATCGTTTCGGAGAACGCTCATGATTTATGCCAAGCCTGGAACCAGCGGCGCCGTCATCACCCTCAAGCCGCGTTACGGCAACTACATCGGTGGCGAGTTCGTCGCCCCGCTCAGCGGCCAGTATTTCAGCAACACCAGCCCGGTCGATGGCTCGGTGATCGGCGAATTTCCCCGTTCCAACGCCGCCGATATCGACAAGGCGCTGGACGCCGCGCATGCCGCCGCCGATGCCTGGGGCCGCACCAGCGTGCAGGAGCGTTCGCACATCCTGCTGAAGATCGCCGACCGCATCGAGGCCAACCGCGAACTGCTCGCCGTGGCCGAAACCTGGGACAACGGCAAGCCGGTGCGTGAGACGCTGAACGCCGACGTGCCGCTGGCCGCCGACCACTTCCGTTACTTCGCCGGCTGCATCCGTGCCCAGGAAGGCAGCACCGCCGAGATCAACGACGGCACCGTGGCCTATCACTTCCACGAGCCGCTGGGCGTGGTCGGGCAGATCATCCCGTGGAACTTCCCGCTGCTGATGGCCGCGTGGAAACTCTCGCCGGCTCTGGCTGCCGGCAACGCCATCGTGCTCAAACCGGCCGAGCAGACGCCGCTGTCGATCACCTTGCTGGTGGAAATCATCGGCGACCTGCTGCCGCCGGGCGTGATCAACATCGTCCAAGGCTTCGGCCGCGAGGCCGGTGAGGCGCTGGCCACCAGCAAGCGCATCGCCAAGATTGCCTTCACCGGCTCCACCCCGGTCGGCTCGCACATCATGAAGTGCGCGGCCGAGAACATCATTCCGAGCACCGTCGAGCTGGGCGGCAAATCGCCGAACATCTTCTTCGCCGACATCATGAATGCCGAGCCGGCCTTCATCGAGAAGGCTGCCGAAGGTCTGGTGCTGGGCTTCTTCAACCAGGGCGAGGTGTGCACCTGCCCGGCGCGCGCACTGGTGCAGGAGTCGATCTACGACGCCTTCATGGTCGAGGTGATGAAGAAGGTCAAGCAGATCAAGCGCGGTAACCCGCTGGACACCGAGACCATGGTCGGCGCCCAGGCCTCGCAGCAGCAGTTCGACAAGATCCTCAGCTACCTGGAGATCGCCCAGCAGGAAGGCGCGCAGGTGCTGACCGGCGGCGCAGCGGAAAAACTCGACGGCGACCTGGCCAGCGGCTATTACATCCAGCCGACCCTGCTCAAGGGTCACAACAAGATGCGCGTGTTCCAGGAAGAGATCTTCGGCCCGGTGATCGGCGTGACCACCTTCAAGGACGAAGCCGAAGCCCTGGCCATTGCCAACGACACCGAGTTCGGCCTCGGCGCCGGCGTGTGGAGCCGCGACATGAACGTCGCCTACCGCATGGGCCGTGCGATCAAGGCTGGCCGCGTCTGGACCAACTGCTACCACCTGTACCCGGCGCACGCTGCCTTCGGTGGCTACAAGAAGTCCGGGGTCGGGCGTGAAACCCACAAGATGATGCTCGACCACTACCAGCAGACCAAGAATCTGCTGGTGAGCTACGACATCAATCCGCTGGGGTTCTTTTAATCCACCGTTGTTAACGGTCTGCCATGCACAAGACGCGGCTCACGCCCGTTCGGATCGTCCGCAAGCCGGCCCTGCTGCCTCTGCGCAGAGGGCTCGGCCAAGGCAGCGTTCGAGCGGGCCAATACCGCACCGTCACTCAATAAAGACAGTCAGGGCACAGCAATGGATCAGATAGGTAATTACGTTCTCTACATCATCATGGCCTGCGCCGTTGCAGGGGCTTTCGCGGCCATCTACGACAGCGAGAAGGGCCTGGGCAAGGAGTTCATGGAGGGCATCCACGCCACCGGCTACATCTTCGTACCGGCGGCCGGCATCATGGCCTCCATCCCGTATCTCACGGTGATCATCGAGAAGGCCTGCGGGCCGTTTTTCAACGCCCTCGGCGCCGACCCGGCACTGGCCGCGACCATGATCATCGCCTCGGACATGGGCGGCTATCACCTGGCATCGGCGCTGGCGTCGAGCAAGGAAGCGCTGGTCATGGCGCTGATCACCGGCTTCATGGGGGGTGCCACCATCGTCTTCTCCATCCCCATGGGGCTGGCGATGCTCGACAAGCGTGACCACAAATACATGGCACTGGGCATAATGTCCGGCATCCTGACCATTCCGCTCGGCGTACTGATTGCCTGCGTATTGCTGGTAGCGAGCGACCCGATGATCCGCGAAGTGGTCGCCACCAATGGCGAGGCGACCTATCAGCTGGCCATGGGCCTGGGCAGCATCTTCGCCAACCTGCTGCCGATCATCGTCTTCGTCGTCGCCCTGGCTGCCGGTCTGCGCTTTCTGCCGGATCTGATGATTAAGGGCTTCATCGGTTTCGGCCGTGGCCTGGACGCGATGATCAAACTGGTGCTGGTATTCTCCATCGTCGAGTACTTCACCGGGGTGTTCACCATCGTCTTTGGTGGCTGGGGCTTCGACCCGATCATCGCGGACGCCGAAGACCAGACCCGCGCCCTGGAAACCGCCGGCTACATCGGCATCATGCTGGCGGGCGCCTTCCCCATGGTCTACCTGCTGCGCAAATACTTCGGCGGCCCGCTGGAACACCTGGGCAGCAAGGTCGGCCTGAGCGCCGTGGGCAGCGCCGGCATGCTCGCGACCATCGCCAACATCCTGGCCATGTTCCGCCTGGTGCGCTTCATGCCACCGAAGGACAAGGTGATCAACATCGCCTTCGCCGTCTGCGCAGCCTTCCTGCTGGGTGACCACTTGTCCTTTACGGCCAACTTCCAGCCCACCATCATCCTGCCAGTGCTGATCGGCAAGCTGATCGCAGGTTTTGCCGCCATCGGCCTGGCCTATTGGCTATCGGTGCCCAAGGCGCTGGAACTGGAGCAACAGGATCGCGCTGCCGGCATCATCGAACAGGATGAGTACCCGGTCGCAGGCAAGCCGCAGGTCAGCCCGGCCTGATAACCGCCGCAACGCCTGACGCCTGCCAAGCAGACGCCGGGCGTTGCCCGAGGGCGAACAAGAGAGACTGGTTGAGGACAGATACATGGCAAGCTACTCCCACAGCATGGCCGGCCAGACCTGGCGCTTCGACAGCCTGCGCGAACTGATGGCCAAGGCTACGCCGGCACGCTCCGGCGACTACCTGGCAGGGGTCGCGGCCGGCAGCGATGCCGAGCGCGCCGCTGCGCAGATGACGCTGGCCAATGTGCCACTGAAGACCTTTCTGCAGGAGGCGCTGATTCCCTATGAGAGCGACGAAGTCACCCGCCTGATCATCGACACTCATGATGCCCAGGCCTTCGCCCCCGTCAGCCACCTCACGGTGGGCGGGTTTCGCGACTGGCTGCTCTGCGACGACGCTGACGAAGCCAGCCTCACGGCGCTGGCCCCCGGCCTGACGCCGGAGATGGTCGCAGCGGTGTCCAAGATCATGCGCATTCAGGATCTGGTCCTGGTGGCGCAGAAGACCCGTGTGGTCACCCGCTTTCGCAACACCCAGGGGCTGCGCGGGCGCATGTCCACCCGCCTGCAACCGAACCACCCGACCGACGATCCGGCCGGTATCGCCGCCAGCGTGGTCGACGGCCTGCTCTATGGCAACGGCGATGCCATGATCGGTATCAACCCGGCCACCGACAGCATGAGCGCCGTATGCACCCTGCTGGAGATGCTCGACGCGGTGATCCAGCGCTACGAGATTCCCACCCAATCCTGCGTGCTGACCCACGTCACCAGCTCCATCGCTGCCATCGAGCGCGGCGCGCCGCTGGATCTGGTATTCCAGTCCATCGCCGGCACCGAGGCGGCCAATGCCAGCTTCGGCGTCAGCCTCAAGGTGCTGCAGGAAGGCTACGAAGCCGGCCTGAGCCTCAAGCGCGGCACCCTCGGCAACAACCTGATGTACTTCGAGACCGGCCAGGGCAGCGCGCTGTCGGCCAACGCCAACCACGGCGTCGACCAACAGACCTGTGAAAACCGCGCCTACGCCGTGGCCCGCCACTTCAATCCGTTTCTGGTCAATACCGTGGTCGGCTTCATCGGCCCGGAGTACCTGTACAACGGCAAGCAGATCATCCGCGCCGGGCTGGAGGATCACTTCTGCGGCAAGCTGCTCGGCGTGCCCATGGGCTGCGACATCTGCTACACCAACCATGCCGAAGCCGACCAGGACGACATGGACATGCTGCTGACCCTGCTCGGCACGGCGGGCATCAACTTCATCATGGGTATTCCCGGCTCGGATGACGTGATGCTCAACTACCAGACCACCTCCTTCCACGATGCGCTTTACGCCCGCAAGGTGCTCGGCCTGCACGCCGCGCCAGAGTTCGAGGCCTGGCTGGCGCGCATGGGGATTTTCCAGCAACAGGGTGGCCGCCTGCGCATGGGCGATGAGCTGCCCCCGGCATTTCGCCAGGCGTTGGCGCAGTTGTCCTGATCAATCGAGGCCGTCATGAGCGAAAAGTCCCCCGCCACCGCAAACCCCTGGCAGCAACTGCGCCAATTGACACCGGCACGCATCGCCCTGGGCCGCGCCGGCACCAGCCTGCCGACCGCTGCGCAACTGGATTTCCAGTTCGCCCACGCCCAGGCGCGTGACGCGGTGCATCTGCCGTTCGACCACAGCGCCCTGCGCGAAGCGCTGCATGATCGCCAGTTGCCCACGCTGTTGCTGCACAGCGCCGCCGCCGACCGCCACACCTACCTGCAACGCCCGGATCTGGGCCGGCGCCTGCACGAAGATGCCGCACGCCTGCTCGATGACTACACCGCCGAGCACGGTCAGGGCTATGACCTGGCCATCGTCATCGCCGACGGCCTGTCATCCCTGGCTGTGCACAAACACAGCCTGCCCTTTCTCGACCGTTTGCTGGAGCAGGTACAGGCAGAAGGTTGGTCGTTGGCGCCGATCACCCTGGTGGAGCAGGGCCGGGTTGCAGTGGCTGATGAAGTGGGACAGCGCCTGGGGGCGAAGATGACGGTGATCCTGATTGGCGAGCGCCCCGGCCTGAGTTCGCCGGACAGCCTGGGCCTGTATTTCACCTACGCGCCGCGCGTCGGCCTCAACGACGCCTACCGCAACTGCATCTCCAATGTGCGCCTGGAAGGCCTGAGCTATGGCATGGCCACCTTCCGCCTGATGTACCTGATGCGCGAAGCCTGCCGCCGCCAGCTCTCGGGCGTCGATCTCAAGGACGAAGCCGAGGTGCCGACGCTGGACAACGCCGGGCCGGGTAATTTTCTGCTGCCGGATCAGCGTTGAGATGCTGTCGCGGCTAAAGCCCCACCCACCCAGCCGCTCACAAAGCCCTTCTCACAGGAGGTAAGCCTTGTGGGAGGGGCTTCAGCCGCGATCTTTACGACCGATCAGCACGCCTCGATACGGAAGCCCAGGCGCGGGAAGTGCACGTGTACGATGCCGGCACGCTCGTCCTCGCGGCGCAGGATCAGCTCCTCGCGCCCGGAGAACAGCAACTCACCCTCCACCGGATCGACCCCGTAGTCCACCGCTGCGATGCGTACCGCCTGGCCAGGCTGGAAGCCATTGGCATCGATAAAATCCTCGTCCGGGAGTGCTGCCGGCGTTGCCTCGCGCGCCACGGCGATAGCCTCTTCGCCGCTCATCTCGCTCAGTGAGCCATGCCCAAAGCCCAGCACCCGCGCCAGCCAGGCGGCGACTTCCGGATAATCGTCCACCAGGGGTGCCGTGATCGGTGTGGCGCGCAGGAACCACAACGGATGCGCGACGGCGAAGTCGGCAATCGAGGGCTGGCCAAACAGGAAGTCACCACCGCCCTGCTGCAACTGCTGCTGCAAACGCCCCATCAGCGCCGGCCACTGGTGACGCGCCTGCTCCAGCGGCAAACGGCTGGCCGTGCCGCCGGAAAACAGCGCGGCACGATCAGCCGCAAAAGCCTTGGCGAACTCCGGAGGCACCTTGGCAAAGCGCACCGCCATGGACTCGGGGGCGAAGACCAGTGACACCGCATGCTGGAACAACACCGCGTCGGCCCATTGGGCGAGGGTCGCAACATTGAAGCCCTGCCCTTCCGGGAACAGTGCCGGGGTGGCTTTCTCGGCTTCCAGACGGCGAGCGATCAGCGCGGTATCGCAGTAGATGTCGGCACCGATCTGCAACACCGGCGTCTTGCGGTAGCCGCCGGTCAGCGCTGTGAGATCCGGCTTGGGCATCACCGGCGGGATCATCACCGAGCGCCAGGACAGTTGCTTGAAGCCCAGTAGCAAGCGAGCCTTCTCGGCAAACGGCGAGGTCGGGTAATGGTGAAGGATCAACTCGTGCATGGCGCGCTCCGCGACGGTTCGAAAGCACCCAGCTTACCCGCGCAACCTAGTCACGCACACCGCCTACGGCTGATGAAGCGCCATCAACGCTCAGAATGAGCACCTCCTTGGCCGCTTTGCTCAGGCGCTTGATGGCCCGCTCACGGCGCAGGGCATCGCCCTTGCCAGCACAGGCTTCGACATAGGCCAGTGCCTGCGCCGGGCTGGTATGGAAGAACCGTGCACCCTTGCCGCTCTGATGCTGGGCGAAACGCCGCTGCGGGTCATCGCTGATGCCGCAATACAGCGCGCCGTTGGCAGCACGCACCAGGTAGACGAACCAGGGCTTATCGACGGCCGCCGTCATCCGCGCGCCGGAAACCACTCGCGCGCCGAGCGCCACAGGCACATGCCGACGAAGTAGGCCGAGGCCAGCCACCACAACGCCAGCAGCCAGGGCTGGCTGACGGGGTACTGCAGAATCAGCAGCGCGCTGGAGAGCATCCAGACGAAGGTCACCAGGATATTCAGCGGCATGAACTGACGCACGCGGAACGGGTGCAGGAACTTCATCTTGGTCAGGGTCAAGCCGGCCAGCAGGACGATAATGGCCAGGGTGATCCAGGGATGCACGTCGAGGATGTAGAAATACAACACGACCACGTTCCACGCCGCCGGAAAGCCGACGAAGTAGTTGTCCTTGCTCTTCATGTTCAGGTTGCAGAAGCAGAACAGCGACGACAGCAGAATCAACCCCACGGCGAACAGCGCGGTGTATTCAGGGAGGGGAATGAAGCGATAGAGGAAGATCGCCGGAATGAACACGTAGGTGAGGTAGTCGATCACCAGATCCAGGGTCGAGCCGTCGAAATGCGGCAGCACACCCTTGACGTCGTAACGCCGCGCCAGCGAACCATCCAGCCCATCGACCAGCAACGCCAGACCGAGCCAGAGCAGGCACTGCTGGGGTTGGCCGTCGAGTACAGCCAGTAGCGCCAGCAATGCGAGGATCACACCGCTGGCGGTAACGGCATGGACCCCCCAGGCTTTGGCCTGTTTTACGGCAACGATCAGTTCGGTCACGGCAGGTCTCTTGGCAGTGGAGGTGCGGCACCCCATGTGCGCACTCTCATTATTGAAGGCTAAGACCGGCTAGCCTACCACTGCGTTCCTTCATCTGCCTTAGCGTGAAGCGCGGAATTGCACCAGCCCGCGTGCCGCCTGCCGACGAATGGTAGCCTGAACCGATGGCGCCCACCCCAGCAGCAGCCCTTTGCCACCTAGCGCCTGACGTGCCCAGCGCCAGAGATCGAAGTGATCGCGATGCTCGACGATGAGTCCGTCGCGAAACACGAAGCGCGCCTGAATATGGTTGACCACCTGACGACCGGTGGCGCTGAAACGGTAGCTTGCACCCGCAGGAGTGCGCCCATGCTGGGCGCACAATGAAAAAGGGTGCCCGAAGGCTCCCTGGTCGATAGCACGCTGCCGACTCAGTGCAGGATCTGACTGAGGAACAGCTTGGTACGCTCGTTCTGCGGATTGGAGAAGAAGGTATCAGGCTCGGCCTCCTCGACGATCTCGCCCTTGTCCATGAAGATCACCCGGTTGGCCACGGTGCGGGCAAAGCCCATTTCGTGGGTCACGCAGAGCATGGTCATGCCGTCTTCGGCCAGGCCGATCATGGTGTCCAGCACCTCTTTCACCATCTCCGGATCGAGTGCCGAGGTCGGCTCGTCGAACAGCATGATCTTCGGTTTCATGCACAGCGCGCGGGCAATCGCCACACGCTGCTGCTGACCACCGGAGAGCTGCCCCGGGTACTTGTTGGCCTGCTCGGGAATACGCACGCGCTCGAGGAAATGCATGGCGATTTCCTCGGCCTGGCGCTTGGGCATCTTGCGTACCCACATCGGCGCCAGCGTGCAGTTCTGCAGCACGGTGAGGTGCGGGAACAAGTTGAAGTGCTGGAACACCATACCCACTTCACGGCGAATCGCTTCGATGTGCTTGAGGTCGCTGGTCAATTCGGTGCCATCGACCACGATGCGCCCCTGCTGGTGTTCTTCCAGGCGATTGATGCAACGAATGGTGGTGGACTTGCCCGAACCGGACGGCCCGCAGAGCACGATACGCTCGCCCTGCTGCACGCTCAGGTTGATGTCCTTGAGCACATGGAACTGGCCGTACCACTTGTTCACACCCTGCAGCAGGATCATCGGCTCGGCGCTGGGTTGTTTGATTGCTTCACTCATGACTCACTCCTCTTGAGGGGCTCGATTCAGGATTTAGCGAGCTAGAGCCAGGCAAGGCGAAAACATTCGAGGGAGCGCAATGTACGGTTGTACATGAGCATCCCGAGAGTGTTTTCAACGCCGCCTGGCCGACGCGCAGCAAATACTGATCAGCTCCTAACGCTTGTGGCCGGTATCCAGTTTTCGCTCGAGATGCAGCGAATAGCGGGACATGCCGAAACAGAAAATCCAGAAGATCAGCGCGGCGAACACGTAGCCCTCGGTGGCCATGCCCAGCCACGCCGGGTCGGTGGTCGCCTGCTTGATGCTGTTGAGCAGATCGAACAGGCCGATGATGATCACCAGGCTGGTGTCCTTGAACAGGGCGATAAAGACGTTGACGATGCCCGGAATCACCAGCTTCAGCGCCTGCGGCAGGATCACCAGGCCCATCATCCGCCAGTAGCCCAGGCCCATGGCCGCAGCGGCTTCGTACTGGCCTTTGGGAATGGCCTGCAAGCCACCACGCACCACTTCGGCGATATAGGCAGACTGGAACAGGATCACCCCGATCAGCGCACGCATCAGCTTGTCGAAATGCATGCCTTCGGGCAGGAACAACGGCAGCATCACCGAGGACATGAACAGCACGGTGATCAACGGCACACCGCGCCAGAACTCGATGAAGGTGACGCAGATGACCTTGATCGCCGGCAGGTTGGAACGTCGCCCCAGTGCCAGCAGGATACCCAGCGGCAAGGCACCGGTGATGCCGACGGAGGCGATTACCAGGGTCAGCATCAGGCCGCCCCACTGGCTGGTGGATACCACGCTCAGGCCGAATACGCCGCCGTGCAGCAGGCACCAGGCGATCACCGGATAGATCACCAGGAAGCCCAGGCCGTAGAACGCCTTGCGCGGCATCTGCGGCACGAACAGCGGCGCCGCGCCGACGATTGCCAGCCACAGCGTGGCGTCCACGCGCCAGCGCAGTTCGCTGGGGTAGAAGCCGTACATGAACTGACCGAAACGCTGTTGGATGAACACCCAGCACGCGCCTTCCTTGGTGCAGTCGGCGCGGGTGCTGCCCACCCAGTTGGCATCGATGATCGTCCACTGCAGCAGCGGAGGTACCACCAGCCAGATCAGATAAAGCGCGAAGAGGGTCAACAGGCTGTTGAACCAGTTGGAAAACAGGTTGGCCTTGAGCCAGCCCACTGCACCGACGCTCTGGCGTGGCGGCGGCAGGTCCGGTTTGAATGTATGAGTCTGCATGGCTGCTCCTTACCGCTCAGTCAGCGCAATGCGCTTGTTGTACCAGTTCATCAGCAGGGAAATGCTGATGCTGATCGCCAGGTACACGCTCATGGTGATGGCGATCACCTCGATGGCCTGGCCGGTCTGGTTGAGCACAGTGCCGGCGAACAGCGACACCATGTCCGGATAGCCGATACCGGCAGCCAGGGACGAGTTCTTCGCCAGGTTGAGGTACTGACTGGTCAGCGGCGGAATGATCACGCGCAGCGCCTGCGGGATGATCACCAGACGCAGAGTGACGCCCGGACGCAAACCCAGCGAACGCGCGGCTTCGGTCTGACCATGGCTGACCGCCATGATCCCGGAGCGCACGTTCTCGGCGATAAATGCTGCGGTGTAGATGGTCAATGCCAGGGTCAGCGCCATCAGCTCGGGGATCATCACCCAGCCGCCACGGAAGTTGAAACCGGTCAGCTCCGGCACACTCCACACCAGCGGATTGCCCGCGACCAGCGCGGTCAGGCCGGGAATCACCACGATCAGCGCCAGCGATGTCCACAGCAGCGGGAAGATCTTGCCGGTAGCTTCGCGGCGTTTCTTGGCCCAGCGTCCCAGGGTGACGACGCCGACGATGGTCGCCAGTACTACCACCGCGAACAGGCCGAAACTCTCCGAAGGGCCAGGCGCCGGCATGTACAGACCGCGACTGTTGAGGAAGAAGATTTCACCCATATCCAGGCTCTGCCGAGGTCCAGGCAGGGCGAGGAAGACCGCGAAGTACCAGAAGAGGATCTGCAACAACGGCGGAATGTTGCGGAAGATCTCGATATAGACGGTCGCCAGCTTGCTGATCAGCCAGTTCGGCGACAGCCGCGCCACACCCAGCAGAAAACCAAGGATGGAGGCCAGCACGATACCGATGAAGGACACCAGCAGGGTATTGAGCAGACCGACCACGAACACGCGACCGTAGCTGTCGCTTTCGGTGTAGTCGATCAGGTGCTGGGCGATACCGAAACCGGCGCTGTTGTTGAGGAAAGCGAAGCCGGAGGTGATCCCGCGCTTCTCCAGGTTGGCCTGGGTGTTCTGGAAGAGAAACCAGCCGAGCGCCACGACAGCGACAACGGCGATGATCTGGAAAGCCCAAGCGCGCACTTGCGGATCGTTCAGAAGCGATCCTCTCGGGCGCGGGGCATTAGCAGTCGTATGCATGAAAACCCTCACGGAAGCCCCGGCCGCACGCAAGCGGGCCGGGTTTCACTAATCGGAAACGACAGCGGCAGGCCAGGGGCCTGCCGCTGTGGACGGTCAACGCACCGGCGGTGCGTACTGCAGACCACCCTTGTTCCAAAGGGCGTTGAGACCACGCTCGATCTTCAGCTCGCTGCCGGCACCGACGTTACGGTCGAAGGACTCGCCGTAGTTACCGACTTGCTTGACGATCTGCACCGCCCAGTCTTTCGGCAGCTTGAGGTCTTTGCCGAACTCACCTTCGCTACCCAGCAGACGCGCTACGTCCGGGTTCTTGGTGTCTTTGGCAGTGGCTTCGACGTTGGCCGAGGTCACACCCAGTTCCTCGGCGTTGACCATGGCGAACAGGGTCCAACGCACGATGTTGAACCACTCGTCATCACCCTGGCGCACGACCGGGCCCAGAGGCTCCTTGGAGATGACTTCCGGCAGCACCACGTAGTCGTCCGGGTTGGCCAGCTTGATGCGCTGTGCGTACAGCTGCGACTGGTCGGAGGTCAGTACGTCGCAACGACCGGCTTCGACCGACTTGGCGCTCTCGTCGGAGGTATCGTAGGTGATGGGGGTGTACTTCATGCCATTGGCACGGAAGTAGTCGGAGAGGTTCAGCTCGGTGGTGGTACCGGCCTGGATGCACACGGTGGCGCCGTCCAGTTCCTTGGCGCTGGAAACGCCCAGCTTCTTGTTCACCAGAAAGCCTTGGCCGTCGTAGTAGGTCACGCCAGTGAAGTTCAGGCCCAGGCCCGAATCGCGCGAGCTGGTCCAGGTGGTGTTGCGCGAGAGGATATCGACTTCGCCGGACTGCAGCGCGGTGAAGCGCTCCTTGGCGGTCAGCGGGCTGTACTTGACCTTGGTGGCGTCACCGAAAACCGCGGCTGCAACAGCGCGGCAGACGTCAACGTCCAGACCCAGGTAGTTACCTTTTTCATCGGCGTAGGAGAAGCCAGGCAGACCGTCGCTGATACCGCACTGCACGAAGCCTTTCTTCTGCACTGCATCCAGAGTGGCGCCTGCCTAAGCAAAGCCACTGACACCGAGCACAGCTGCGGTGGTCAGCACAGCCAGGGTGGATTTCACCATCTTCATCAAAAACCTCCAGTTGCTCTTGTTGTGTTGGAGTCTCCGTCCGCCTTCCCCACCCTTTTGAGGCACGCGATCCGCTGGCAGCAACGGTATCGACGAGAAGTTCGAACGTCAGGCGGGAGTCTAGTCGGCTTTACCCTCTGCTGGCCAACTGCTCCCACCCTGCCCATTGGTTGAACGGGCCAGAGACGGATCGTCATCCGTCTGAGCGATCGATCGCCCCGACGGTCTATTAGGAACCCCACACAGCAGATTCCTGCCTGTTGAGCGGTGCGCAGTGGCACAGTGTTACCGTTAGCGCACCGCGTCGTCAGTTCAAATGAGCCATAGCAAGCCCCGTACCAGCACATGGCAAATCGCCGGATATACGGGGGTCAAGGGAAAAACTTTCACCCGTGCGACAACTTATTCACAGATTAGCCAAGCCTTGAGCAGGGCGCCGCCCCAAATTAAGGCGCCCGCACCACACTGGAGCTACCAATGACCGCACCCATGATTTTGCAGCCCCCACAATCCGCCGATGCCAGCGTGATCTGGCTGCATGGGCTGGGGGCTGACCGCTACGATTTCCTGCCGGTCGCCGAGTTGCTGCAGGAGCGCCTGCCCAGCACACGCTTCATCCTGCCGCAGGCGCCAACCCGCCCGGTGACCATCAACGGCGGCTGGAGCATGCCGAGCTGGTACGACATCCTTGCCATGAGCCCGGCGCGCGCCATCGACCAGGCCCAGCTGGACGAGTCCGCCGACCAGGTGATCGCCCTGATCGAGGCCGAGCGCGAAAGCGCCATCGCCGCTGAACGCATCGTCCTGGCGGGCTTCTCCCAGGGTGGCGCGGTGGTACTGCACACCGCCTTCCTGCGTTATCCGGAGACCCTCGGCGGGGTGCTGGCACTCTCGACCTACGCACCGACCTTCAGTGACGACATGCAGCTGGCGGATACAAAAAGACAACTGCCGGTGCTTTGTTTGCATGGCAGATTCGATGACGTGGTGACACCCGACATGGGACGTGCCGCGTATGACCGCCTGCACGCCTGTGGGGTGCCGGTGCAATGGCGCGACTATCCGATGGCGCACGAGGTGCTGCCGGAAGAGATTCGCGATATCGCCGAATGGTTGAGCCAATTACTGGCGGCCTGACTCAGCCGGGCAGCAAGGAGCTGATCATTCGCGGCGGCCACATCATCGCCCCGCAGATGATCGAAGCAGCCCTGCACAAGCCCCCAGCCGCAGCCGTGGGCAAGCCGGACGAGAAGCCGGTGAACTGCCGGTAGTCTACGTGCAGCTCAAACCGGCGCTGCGTTTCGATGCCATCGCCCGGGTTTACCGGGCAGTTGGCGCACATCCATCTGGCCAATGACAGCCAGGCACTGGCTGCCGCCATTGGCGAGCGTCTGGCAGGCTGCGCCGTGGGCCATCGCATCCACTGGATATCCTGACCCCGGGGTGCGCAGGGACGCGCGTCCGCTCACACATTTGCACTTTCGTACCGCCATTGGTCGGCCGGCATTGCTGTGGGCATTGCCATGCTACTTGTGTGGGAATAGTGTCGATTATCGACACGTGAACACAACATGGAGTGTTAGCGATGCTCTTCGCCCGCCCAGGCCCGGTGAAAACGCGATGAAAACGGCGTACTGGCCAGCAGATCTACAGCAGATCCAGCGCCTGCGGCTGTTTCACAACATCGCGGCCAACAACCTGGAGCGACTCCTGGCGGAGTTTCGCGCCTGCGAACTGGAAGCCGGCGAGGTGTTGTTATCCCCCTTCGACCGTAACCAGCATCTCTACCTGCTGCTTCAGGGGCGTTTGCGTGTTTATCTCGGTTCGCTGGACAACCAGCCCGTCGGTACTCTGGAAGTGGGTGATTGCGCCGGCGAAATCAGCTTCATCGACAACGAACGCCCCTCGGCCTACGTGGTCGCCGAATGTCCCTCCATCGTCCTGCGTCTGCACCGTGAGTCGCTGGTAACGCTCTTTAAGCAATCGCCCCAGGTGATGCAAAACCTGCTGCAGTTGCTCTGTGAGCGTGTACGCAAGGGCAACCGGCAAATTCTCGACAGCGAACAGCATGCCAATATCGACACCCTCACCGGCTGCTTCAACCGACGCTGGCTGGAACATGTGTTCGAACGTGAAAGTACCCGCTGCGCTTTCAACGAAGAGCCGATTTCCCTGCTGATGCTCGATGTCGACCACTTCAAGGCTTACAACGACCAGCATGGCCATCTGGCGGGCGACTATGCCTTGTGCCTGGTGGCCAACACACTCAACAGCCAGTTGCGGGCCAAGGACAGCCTGATACGTTTCGGGGGCGAGGAGTTCGTCATCCTCCTGCCGGAAATTGCCGCCGACGACGCCCGCAGCATCGCCGAACGCCTGCGCATCAGCCTGGAGCGGATCACCTCCTTCTACTCGCCAGTTGGCGTTCTACCGGGCGTGACCATTTCCATCGGGCTGGCGCAGATGCAGCATCAGGACAGCCTGCAAGGCCTGATCGCGCGAGCCGATGCGGCGCTATACCAGGCCAAGCAACAGGGCCGCAACTGCCTCTGCGGCTGATAATTTGCGACATTGGTGCGCTAGAGTCTGTTGCCGTTTCGACGCGAGCCGCGTTGCTGCGCCAAATTGCGCCACGCGAGGCGCGGGATGCAGGTAATGGTCGTTCCCTTGCCAAATCCCGCAACGACGCATGGCGCAATTTGCCGCGCAACCCGAAGGGACGGCAACAGACCCTAGGCATTGTGGGAGGGGCTTTAGCCGCGACCGAATCGCCGCTGAAGCGCCTCCCACAGAGCTGCCGCGCAACGCCGTCCCTTGCCTTGCTACAGTGCCGAGCATAACGACAAGCACCTGCAGGCCATCGCGGCCACGGGCGGGGTGATCGGCATCGGCTACTGGAGCACCGCCGTGTGCGACACCTCGGTCGCCGCCATCGTCAAAGCCATCCGCTACGCGGCGGACAAGGTCGGCGTCGAGCATGTCGCCCTGGGCTCGGACTTCAATGGCACCGTACACACCCCGTTCGACGTTACCGGCCTGGCGCAGATTACCGAAGGCCTGCAAGCCGCCGGCTTCGACGACACGGCCATCGCCGCCATCATGGGTGGCAATGTACAGCGCCTGCTGCTGGCCAGCCTGCCGGAGAAATGAGGCACTGACCGCACGGTACTCTTGACAGACGCGAGCGAAGCACTTCGCCACGCCCGCGTCTTGCATTACACTGGCGGGCGTTCACTCCTTAACCAGTCGATGAGAAGCCCGTGCTCAAAGCACTCAAGAAAATGTTCGGCAAGGCCGAAGGCGAGCAGCCACAGCCAGCCACTGCGCCCGTAGCGCCTGCCCAGGCCAAGACCGGCGAACCTGAGAAAAGCGCCCGCAAAGGCAAACCCGCACGCAAGCCCGAAACCGCTGCCGCGCCGGCTCAAGAGCGAGCACCTCGCCCGCCCAAGGCCGACAAACCGCGCCGCGAGCGCCCAGCCAAGCCAGTCGACACCTGGAAACTGGAAGATTTCGTGGTCGAACCGGCCGAAGGCAAGACCCGTTTCCATGACTTCAAGCTTGCCCCCGAGCTGATGCATGCCATTCATGATCTGGGTTTCCCCTACTGCACGCCGATCCAGGCCGGCGTACTGGGCTACACCCTCAAGGGCCAGGACGCCATTGGCCGCGCCCAGACCGGCACCGGCAAGACCGCCGCGTTCCTCATCTCGATCATCACCCAGCTGCTGCAAACCCCGCCGCCGAAAGAGCGCTACATGGGCGAGCCACGCGCGCTGATCATCGCGCCGACCCGCGAACTGGTGGTGCAGATCGCCAAGGACGCTGCCGAGCTGACCAAGTACACCGGCCTGAATGTCATGCAGTTCGTCGGCGGTATGGACTTCGACAAGCAGCTCAAGCAACTGGAGTCGCGCTTCTGCGACATCCTCGTGGCCACCCCGGGCCGCCTGCTGGACTTCAACCAGCGCGGCGAAGTGCACCTGGACATGGTCGAGGTGATGGTGCTGGACGAAGCCGACCGCATGCTCGACATGGGCTTCATCCCGCAGGTGCGCCAGATCATCCGCCAGACGCCGATGAAGGGCGACCGCCAGACCCTGCTGTTCTCCGCCACCTTCACCGAAGACGTGATGAACCTGGCCAAGCAGTGGACGGTCAACCCGGCCATCGTCGAGATCGAGCCGGAGAACGTCGCCAGCGACACCGTCGAGCAGCACGTGTACGCCGTAGCCTCGGCTGACAAGTACAAGCTGCTGTACAACCTGATCAGCCAGAACGACTGGACGCGGGTCATGGTCTTCGCCAACCGCAAGGACGAAGTACGGCGCATCGAAGAGCGCCTGACCCGCGACGGCATCAGCGCCGTGCAGATGTCCGGCGACATTCCCCAGCACAAGCGTATCCGCGCCCTGGAAGGCTTTCGCGAGGGCAAGATCCGCGTCATGGTCGCCACTGACGTGGCCGGTCGCGGCATCCACGTCGATGCCATCAGCCACGTGATCAACTTTACCCTGCCGGAAGACCCGGACGACTACGTGCACCGCATCGGCCGTACCGGTCGCGCCGGCACCAGCGGCACCTCGATCAGCTTCGCCGGCGAAGACGATGCCTTCGCCCTGCCGCCGATCGAAGCGCTGATCGGCCGCAAGATCCAGTGCGAAATGCCGCCGGACGAGTTGCTCAAGCCGGTGCCGCGCAAGCACTGAGCCAGCGCAGGTAGAACCAAGGCGAAGCCCTCCAGCTTCGCCTTTTTCATTTGACCCCGTTGATCGACACGCCATGCAACACTGCGACTACCTCATCATCGGCGCCGGCATTGCCGGCGCCTCCACCGGCTACTTTCTCGCCAGCCATGGCAAGACTCTGTTGCTCGAGCGCGAGGCGCAGCCCGGCTATCACTCCACCGGCCGCTCAGCGGCGCTGTATACCGTCGCCTACGGCACGCCCCAGGTCCGCGCGCTGACGGCCGCCAGTCGCGTTTTCTACGATGCCCCGCCAACCGGCTTCGCCGAGCATCCCTTGCTCACGCCACGTGGCGAGCTGGTGGTGGATTTCAGCGGTGACGCAGCCGAACTGCAGCGCCAGTACGAGCAGGCCCGTGAACATGTTACAGAGGCTCGCCTGCTCAGTGCTGACGAGGCCTGCGCGCTGGTTCCGGTGTTGCGTCGTGAGCTGGTGCATGGCGCACTGTTTGACCCCAGCGCCGCCGATATCGACACCGCAGCGCTGCACCAGGGTTACCTGCGTGGCATCCGCCAACAGGGCGGGGAGATTCATTGCCAGCGCGAGGTCATCAGCATCAGCCGCCTCGCCGACGGCTGGCAGGCGGATTGCGCCGGGCAGAGCTATCGCGCGAGCGTATTGATCAATGCCGCCGGTGCCTGGTGCGACGAGATCGCGCGCCTGGCCGGCCTCCCCGGCATCGGGTTACAGCCCAAGCGCCGCGCTGCCTTCACTTTCAACGGCCCGACAGGCATCGACTGCCAGCACTGGCCGGCACTGGTGAGCCTGGACGAATCGTTCTACATCAAGCCCGATGCCGGTCTTTTACTCGGTTCGCCAGCCAATGCCGACCCGGTGGCGCCGCATGACGTGCAGCCGGAAGAGCTGGACATCGCCCTGGGCATCCACCAGATCGAAACCCACACCACGCTGCAGATTCGTCGTCCGGCGCATACCTGGGCCGGCCTGCGCAGCTTTGTCGCCGATGGCGATCTGGTTGGAGGTTTCGATACCCAGGCCGAAAACTTCTTCTGGGTGGCAGCGCAAGGCGGCTACGGCATCCAGACCAGCGCCGCCATGGGCCAGGCCTGCGCGGCGCTGATTCGCAGGCAACCCTTGCCGCAATCTTTGCTCGAGGCGGGCCTGAGTGAAGCGATGCTCAGCCCGGCACGGATGTTGTCATGCCAGGTGCACTGATCAGGCTGGTGCAGGGCTCACTGCTGCTGCCCAGCACTGCCCTGTTCATCGGCCTGCTGACCTGTCACCTGCAGCACGGAGGGCTTGGTCTGGCCTGGCCTGGCCGCTGCTGGCGGAGCCTGACGGTCAGATCGCCATCGAGTTGGCGCTGGCCTGTCTGCCGGCATTCGCACTGTTTCTGCTGGCCGCTGCCAGCGGCATGCTGAAGCGGCGCCTCGCCGTCCTCGCAGTGTTCGGCTTGTGCGCCGCCATCGCCGCTTACAGCGCGGTCAATCTGCTCGCCAGTGCCTATGGCAATACCTGGACGGCCGGCGAGATCCTTCGTGGACTGTTTCTCGCACAATTGCCGCAGCTGGGCCTGGCCAGGTCTGGCGTTGACAGCGCTGCTGGAGCGGCTCAACCACCCACGCCCTTGAGTACGTTTTGCTCCTGCTCGGCTGCTTCTTCATGCTTGGCCGAGCGCTCTAGCTCGCGGCGAAAACCGTCAGCCTTGTTCAGGCTCAACTCCAACACCCGATCACGCCCTCCCTCTGCGACCAGGTAACGGCCATCGTCCAGCGGCAAGATCGCCTGCGGCGCCTTGAGAAATGACAACACGGTGGTCTGCGCGCCTTGGGCATCGACCAGCAGCAGACGGGCGCGATGGGTCGAGTCCTCGCTGATCCACAGGCCCTGCTCGTCGCAGAGCATGAACGTCGGGTTACGCAGCCCGTCGATCACCACCGGGTCGCGGCCGTCCTCGCGCAGCTCGCGAATCACACCGGTTTCCTTTTCGCTGTAGAGCATACGGCCGTCGGTGCAGCGGGTGATCGACTCGGTTTCCGAGAGGTTGTCACGCACCACGCTCAGTTGCCGGTCATCCCAGCGGTAGCGCCATAGCCGACCGTTACCCTTGCGGTCCTCGATGGCATAGAGGTAGTGACCGTCATCCCACAGCCCCCGCACCTGATCGCCCGCGAACAGTTCGGAAACACGCTTGCCTTGCAGGAAGCTGACCGGCTTGCCGCCCGACTCCTGACTGAACACCAGGCCACCACGGGCGCTGAGCAGGCCATCGGGTTTGGACAGGCCTTCGACCACCACTTCGCGGTCACCGTCGGGCTGCATCAACAGGATGCTGCCGCGGCCATCCTGCAGTTCCTGGCTGACCAGAATCCCGCCATCCGCTGCTCGCGCTAACCCGGCCGCCTTCTGCACGTCATCGTAGGCAACGCGGTACGACCAGCCGCTGGCGGCCTGCACCGGAAAGAAGTACTGCCAGGCGAAAAACATCAGGGCGGCGGCAACCAGCGCGGCAGCCGCCAGAAGTGCGCTTTTCAGCAAACGCAGGGACATGTTCATGTTTCACAGACTCGCAAAGTGTTCGTAGAGAATCGTCGCGCCAACTAACATCAGCACCACACCGCCGACGATCTCGGCACGCTTGCCGACCAGTTAGCCCAGCATACGACCAAGCAACATGCCCAATGTCACCATCAGGGTGGTGGCCAGACCGATACACAGTGCAGCGACCAGGATGTTCACCTCGACGAAAGCCAGCCGATGATCGGCGTGATGGCCTCAATGGTGCCAAAGATCACCCCAGCGCGCGTGGCTTGTGCTGGCCCGAGCCCTGCCGCGAAGGCATCCGTCGACATGGCGAAAGACAGAAGAAGCAGCGAGAGAGGATTCAAGGGAAACTCCAGCCGGGCCTGAGTCAACGACAAGCCACTGCGCGCCCGACCTGGCACAGGACTGTCGTTGGTCTCACCAATCCCTGCGGATGCGTTGGCCACGGCAGGTTGCCGAGAATGTTGACCAACGCGCCGACGCTAGCGCGACGGCAGGTTACTCCCCCAAAGAGGCGAGCAGGATAAACCCAAGCATGCCGGGGCGGAAGTGGCGGCGCCCAGCAACAGCTCAGCGGTAGCCTGCGCCACCGAGCCGGCATCAGGTTTCGACGCCCTGCTCGAGCGGTTTCTCGGGCTCCACCTGCGGCGCCTCGGTGCCCTGCTGTTCCTCCTTGTCGTCCTTGCCAAGTGCTCGGTTGGTGGACTCCTGCAGGGAGTCCACCTGGCGGTTGACCTCATCGACCACCTCGCCGACCGAGTCACTGATCAGCGCCTGCACTTCCTTCTTCGCCTCTTCGGCGAGCTTCTGTGCGGACTGCTCGGCGGCGTCGCAGCCCGCCAGGGCGATCAGTGCCAGACCAAGTGCGGCAGGCGTCAAGCGGTGTTTCCAAGGGTTTTGCATCAGGTCTCTCCAGTGTCGAAGGCCCGGATACACACGGGGCGTAACCGGGCAAAAGCTTATCCGTCAGATCTTGGCGAGCGGCTGGCCGCGGGTCTTGTACAGCGACAGCAGCACTCCGCCGACCAGCAGGACCAGGGTCACGCTCAGCGACACCACGGCCGGAATCTTGCCGATGATGCCGACCAGGAAGATCTTCGCGCCGATGAACACCAGCACCAGGGCCAGCGCGTACTTGAGGTAGGCGAAGCGGTGGATCAGCGCAGCCAAGGCGAAGTACAGGGCGCGCAGGCCGAGGATGGCGAAAATGTTCGAGGTGTAGACGATGAACGGGTCCTGAGTGATGGCGAAGATCGCCGGCACGCTGTCGATGGCGAACACCAGATCGGCGCACTCGATCAGGATCAGCGCCAGGAACAGCGGCGTCACCCACAGCACGCTGCGGCCCTGGCCATCGTCCTGGCGCACGAAGAAGCGTTGGCCGTGCAGCTCATCGGTCACGCGCAGATGCTTGCGCAGGAACTTCACCAGCACGTTGTTCTCCAGGTCCGGCGCATCGTCGAGCTTGGCGAACAGCATCTTGATGCCGGTAAAGAACAGGAAGGCGCCGAATACATAGAGAATCCAGGCGAACTCGTGAATCAGCGCAGCGCCCAGGCCGATCATGATGGCGCGCAGCACCAGCACGCCCATGATTCCCCAGAACAGCACCTTGTGTTGGTACTGCCTTGGAATACCCAGGAAGCTGAAGATCATGGCCATGAGAAACACGTTATCCATCGACAACGATTTCTCGATCAGAAAACCGGTGAGGTAATCCATGCTGGCGTCGCCGCCTTTCTGGAAGAACACCCAGACGCCGAACAGCAGGCCCGCAGTGATGTAGCCAGCTGACAACATCAAGCTTTCACGCACGCCGATTTCGCGATTATCGCGGTGCAGCACGCCAAGATCGAAGGCCAACAGAGAAATGACGACAGCGATGAAGACCAGCCACAACCAGGTGGCCGTGCCGAGGAAGTCGGCGAAGAGGAACGGTTCTAGGGCAGTCATGAGCCCCTCCTACAGTCAGATTGAACAGACTGTGACTCCGACATCGCGGTGTTAACCGCCAGAGGGGCCCGGTATCACGGGCGCCACAATATTCAGGCCGCGAACGCCACTCAACGGGTAAAATTTTACAAAATATTTCCAATTCTGCGCCACTACAGAGCCTACTGTCGTCTTGTAGAAGCTCGCTTGCGGACAATCCTGGCGCCGTCGGCTGATCGCCCGCAAGCGGGCTCCTACAGGGTTCGCTGTTTATCCAAAGGTTTCAGAACAGCCCCAGCTGCCCGTTCACCAACCGTTCGAACTCACCGCCGACGAACGGCAGGATGGCATCGGCCACCGGTTTCAGTTGGCGGCTGATGTAATGCTCGTAGTCCACCGGCGACAGCAGACGCTCCAGCGGTTGCGGCCCACCTGTGGTGATCAGATAGCTGATCCAGCCGCCGCGCTGATATTGCAAGGGCCGCCCCAAGCTCTGATTGTGCTCGTCAGCCAGGCGCGCGGCGCGTACGTGTGGCGGCACGTTGCGCAGGTAATCGTCGAGGCGTCGGCGCAAGCGCTTGCGATAGACCAGCAGCTCATCCAGCTCACCGGCCAGGGTGCGCTTGACGTAGTCGCGCACGTAGTCCTCATAGGGCTGGCCGGCGAACACCAGGCGATAAAGCTCCTGCTGGAAGCGCTGGGCCAGCGGCGACCAGTCGGTGCGTACCGTTTCCAGGCCCTTGAACACCATGCGTTCGCTGCCATCGGCGGCACGCACCAAGCCGGCGTAGCGCTTCTTGCTGCCCTCCTCAGTGCCACGGATAGTGGGCATGAGAAAGCGCCGGTAATGGGTTTCGTACTGCAACTCCAGGGCGCTGGTCAGGCCGTACTCATTCTGCAGATATTCGCGCCACCAGGCGTTGACACGGGCCACCAGCGCGCGCCCGATACGCGTTGCCTCGTCCTCATCATGAGCGCGGCCGAGCCAGACGAAGGTGGAGTCGGTGTCACCGTAGATCACCGCATGGCCCTCGGCTTCGATCAGTTCGCGGGTACGCTTCATGATCTGGTGCCCGCGCAGGGTGATCGACGATGCCAGGCGCGGATCGAAGAAACGGCAACCGCTGGAGCCGAGCACGCCGTAGAAGGCGTTCATGATGATCTTCAACGCCTGCGACAAGGCCGCATTGCCCTCGCGTTTGGCCGCCTCACGGCCCTGCCAGACACGCTCGACGATGGCCGGCAGACAATGCCGGGTGCGCGAGAAGCGCGCGCCGCGAAAGCCTTCCACCGAGTGTTCGTCATCCGGCTGGTGCAGGCCTTCAACCAGCCCTAGCGGGTCGATCAGAAAGCTGCGGATGATCGACGGGTACAGGCTCTTGTAGTCCAGCACCAGCACCGAGTCGTACAGGCCGGGGCGCGAATCCATGACGAAGCCGCCAGGGCTGTTCTCGCCGCGAATGTCGCCAAGATTAGGCGCGACGTAGCCCAGGCGGTGCATGGGCGGCAGATACAGGTGGGTGAAAGCCGCCACCGAACCACCACTGCGGTCGGCGGCCAGGCCGGTGACGCTGGAGCGCTCCAGCAGGAAGGCGAGCAGATCGGTGTGGGCGAAGATGCGCGTGACCAGCTCGCAGTCCTTGAGGTTGTAGCGCGCCAGCGCCGGTTTGTCCTCGTCGAACATGCGCTGGATCTCGTCCATGCGCGCGTAGGGCGTGTCGATCGCCTTGCCTTCGCCGAGCAGGGTCTGCGCCACCGATTCGAGGCTGAACGAGGGGAAGCTCCAGGTCGCCGAGCGCAGCGCTTCGATGCCGTCGATGATCAGCCGCCCGGCGGCCTCGGCAAAGTAGTGCTGGCTGCTGTTGTGCTGGCGCCAGCCCAGCACGTCGCCACCGCGGCCCAGGCGCAGCGGCAGCTTGAGCTGCTCGGCATGCTCGCGCAGCACGCGCAGGTCGAACTGCACCAGGTTCCAGCCGATGATGGCGTCCGGATCATGCCGCTGCAGCCAGGCATTGAGCCGTTCGAGCAGCAACTGGCGGCTGTCGCAGTACTCCAGCTCGAAGTCGACGATGCTGGCGTCACCATTGGCCGGGCCAAGCATGTACACCTGGCGCTGGCCGCAACCTTCCAGAGCGATGGAATACAGCTCGCCACGGGCGCTGGTCTCGATATCCAACGACACCAGGCGCAGCGCCGGACGGTAATCAGGCGCGGGCTTGAGCGACTTGCACAGCAGGCTGCCGTCTTCCTGCTCGATACCGTCGAACAGCACGCTGGCGGTGATAAAGCGCTCCATCAGGTAACGATCCGGCGGGCGAATATCGGCCTCGTACACATCGACACCGACCTGGCGCAGCTTCTTCTCCAACTGCAGCAACTGGCGGTACTGGCGGCAATACAAACCCAGCACCGGGCGGCGCTTGAAGTCGCGCAAGGTCAGCTCGCGTAGCTCGACGCCTTTCTCATTTCGCAATAGCGGCTCGGCCCAGGCGCGCTGCTCGGCCGGGATGAACGCCACCACGTCCTGGCATGGCAGGCGCACCTGGCGCGGGCCGGCATCGGTCGCCAGCCAGAAGGCCACCTCGGTGCCCTCCGGCGTATCGCGCCAATGGCGGCTGAGCACGAAGCCTTGCTGGGGTTGCGTCATCATCTTTTCAGGCAAGCACGATCTGCCCCCTCTCCCGCTTGCGGGAGAGGGCTGGGGAGAGGGCATGAGCTTTTCCCCTCTACCCTGGCCCCTCTCCCATAAATGGGAGAGGGGAGAAAACAGCCTCTGCAGTTGCCCATTACCTCGAACCAAACTGGCCGAGCATTCTACGCCAGCGGTTACAATGGCGCCTTTTCCGGACGATGGTTCGATGAGCAACACACCTCCCTACGGCACCGGCGATGCCTCCTACCAGGCTGCCGGCGGCATCGACGGTCTGCGCCACCTGGTCGATGACTTCTACCGGCTGATGGACGAACGCCCTGAGGCTGCTGCCCTGCGCGCACTGCACCCAGCCGACCTGAGCGCCTCACGCGACAAGCTGGCGTGCTTCCTCAGTGGCTGGCTTGGCGGGCCACGGCTGTTTGCCGAGAAATACGGCAGCATCAGCATTCCGGCCTTCCATGCGCAGTGGCCGATCGACCAGGCGCTGGCCGAAAGCTGGCTGAGCTGCATGGCCGGCGCCATCGCCCTGCAAGGCTATGCGCCAGCCTTCGCAGATTATCTGCTGACCCAGCTGCGCGTACCCGCGGAACGCTCGGTACAGGCCAGCCAAAACCGTCATCGCAAGGAAACCTGAAATGAGCAACGAACTGATCATCGAAGACCTGCAACCCGGCGACGGCAAGGCCGTGGTCAAGGGCGCCCTGATCACCACCCAGTACCGCGGCTGGCTGGCCGACGGCAGCGAGTTCGACTCGTCCTTCTCGCGCGGCAAACCGTTCCAGTGCGTGATCGGCACCGGCCGGGTGATCAAGGGCTGGGACCAGGGCCTGATGGGCATGCAGGTGGGCGGCAAACGCAAGCTGCAGGTGCCGGCGCACCTGGGTTATGGCGAGCGCAGCGTGGGCGCGATTCCGCCCAACTCCGACCTGACCTTCGAGATCGAGCTGCTGGAAGTGCTGACCCGCGATGACTGACGCCGCCCTCGCCACCCTGCGCGAGCACCTGCTGCAGGCACTGGAAAACCACCCCGGCACTGAGACCCGCCGCCTGTTCCATGGCCGTGGTCGCTGCTGGCCAGGCCTGGAGCAGATCACCGTCGACTGGCTGTCCGGCATCGTCCTGGTGATGCTGTTTCGCGAGCCATCGCCAGACCTGCGACCGCTGCTCATGGAACTGCTGGAAACGCCACAATGGCAGGCCAGCGGTGCGCGCGGCCTGCTCGTTCAGCACCGCTACGTGCAGGGCAGCGAGAGCGAGTGGCTAGCCGGCGAGCCGCAGGCGCAATGGCCGATCATCGAAGACGGTCTGCACTACCTGCTGGATCTGGGCAGCAAGCAAAACAGCGGGCTGTTCCTCGATATGCGCCTGGGCCGCCAGTGGGTGCGCGAGCAGGCCGCCGGCAAACGCGTGCTCAACCTGTTCGCCTACACCTGCGGTTTCTCCGTGGCCGCCATCGCTGGCGGTGCCGCGCATGTGGTCAATCTGGATATGGCGCGCGCCGCACTGACCCGTGGCCGCGACAACCATCGCCTCAATCAGCACGACCTGAGCCAGGTGGAGTTTCTCGGTCACGAGCTGTTCAAGTCCTGGGGCAAGGTGCGCAAAAGCGGCCCGTACGACCTGGTGATCATCGACCCGCCAAGCTTCCAGAAAGGCAGCTTCGCCCTCACCCAGGACTACGCCAAGATACTCCGGCGCCTGCCGGAACTGCTCAGCGAGCACGGTGTGGTGCTGGCCTGCGTCAACGATCCGGATATCGGCCCGGATTTCATCATCGACGGCATGGCCACCGAAGCGCCGCAACTGCGCTTCGTCGAGCGCCTGGACAACCCACCGGAGTTTCCCGACATTTCGCCCGAGAGCGGATTGAAGGCGCTGGTGTTTCAGCAAGGATAAACCTGTGGGAGGGGCTTTAGCCGCGACATGAACAGATCGCGACTAAAGCCCCTCCCCACAGTCCAGCTAGCGAATGCCCAGGCGCCTGGCCAAACGGCTGAGGTTGGCGCGATCCACGCCCAGCTCACGCGCCGCATCGGCCCACTTGCCCTGATGACGCGCCAGGCACTGTTCGATCAACTGGCGCTGAAAAGCGTCCACCGCCATGCGCAGCTCCACGCCTTCCGGCACCGGCTCGCCGGACGCCAACACGGCCTCGACGGCTGCGCTCGCCTCACTACTCGGCAAATCCAAATCCTGCACATCGAGACTGAGAATGCGCGGGCGCTCGCCGTGGCGCGCCAGTGCCTTGATCGCCGCACGGCCAATCAGGTGTTCCAGTTCACGCACGTTGCCCGGCCAATCATGACCGAGCAGCGCCTTCTGCGCCTCGGCACTCAGCCGCAGGCTGCGCAGCCCCAGCCGCGCGCGGTTTTCTTCGAGAAAGTAGCCGGCCAGCAGCAGCACATCGCGACCACGCTCGCGCAGCGGCGGCACCGGCAGCGGATAGACGCTCAGGTGGTGATACAGGTCGGCGCGAAAACGCCCGGCGCGCACCTCGGCCGCCAGGTCGCGATTGGTGGCGGCGATCACCCGCACGTCGACCCGATGCTCGCGATCCGACCCCACCCGCTGCAACTGGCCGCTTTGCAGCACGCGCAGCAGCTTGGCCTGGATCGCCAACGGCAACTCGCCCACCTCGTCGAGAAACAGGCTGCCGCCGTCGGCCAACTCGAACTTGCCGCTGCGCTCGTTCATGGCACCGGAGAAGGCGCCGCGTACGTGGCCAAACAGCTCGCTCTCCACCAGCGCATCGGGCAGCGCCGCACAGTTGATGCTGACCAGCGGACGCTGCGCACGTGGCGAGGCGGCGTGGATGGCTTCGGCCACCAGCTCCTTGCCGACACCGGTTTCCCCGGTGATCAGCACGGTCAGCGGGCTGTCGCCGACGAGGCGAATCTCGTCCTGCAGCTTGCGCAGCGCCGCACTCTGCCCCACCAGCTCGCGCGGTTGCTGCCGCGCCTGTTTGTACAGCTCGGTGAGCTGACGCTCGGCCTCGACCCGCTGCGCCAGGCCGCTGATGCGCTGGCTGACCTTGACCGTGGCCGCCGCCAGGCTGGCGAAGGCCTCGAGGCTGTCCAGATCGAGCCGGCCGAAACTGGTCGGGTCAAGCGAATCCAGGGTCAGCAGGCCCCAGAGCTGTTCGTCCAGATAGAGCGGGCAGCCAAGGCAATCATGCACTTCCAGATGACCAGGCAGCCCCTCCACCAGCCCATCGTAAGGGTCAGGCAGGCCACAATCGGCGGCGAAACGCGTCGGCCCGACATGCTCCAGCAACGCAGCCAGACGTGGATGCTCGCTGACCCTGAAGCGCCGTCCCAGGGTATCGGGGCTCAGCCCCTCGACCGCCAGCGGCACCAGCACCTCGCCGTCGAGCCGCAGCAGCGCGACGGCATCGCAGGGGAACCACTGGCGCAAGGCGGCAAGCAGGCGACGGTAACGCTCACCGTCATCCAGCTCACGGGACAAGTCGGCGACCAGGGGAATCAGGGCTTCTAGCAACGGATTAGCGGTCATTTCGACTACTCAATGTCTTTTTGACCCACACGCAAAGCGAGTCATTAATACTACAAAACAAGCAAGCCATTGATATTTAAGGATTATTTATCTGGCACGCTTTCTGATAGGTATCCATCGCTAACGCTAGCACGCCACAACTGGCCAGACGAGCCACACCGGCTAATGCCAGTCAGTTAAGCGTCGCCGCTGCGAATACGTAGGAGCGGCGCCCCGCCGCGAACCAGGGCGATGCGCAATTGAAAAGCTTCGCCCCGAGGCGGGGCTCCTACGAAAGGCCGCTTTGGCAATCTTATCTGATCGGCATTAGCCACACCGGCGTCTTTATTTGCCTTGCGGAGATACCCCATGCTGACCAACGCTCAACGTGACCTGATCAAAGCCACCGTGCCACTGCTGGAAAGCGGCGGCGAAGCGCTGACCACCCATTTCTACCGGATGATGCTCAGCGAGTACCCCGAGGTACGCCCGCTGTTCAACCAGGCGCACCAGGTCAGTGGCGACCAACCGCGTGCGCTGGCAAACGGCGTGCTGATGTACGCGCGGCATATCGACCGCCTCGAAGCCCTCGGCCCGCTGGTGGCGCAGATCGTCAACAAGCACGTGTCGCTGCAGATCCTGCCCGAGCACTACCCCATCGTCGGCAGCTGCCTGCTACGCGCGATTCGCGAGGTGCTGGGTGCCGAGATCGCCACCGACGTGGTGATCGATGCCTGGGCCGCGGCCTATCAGCAACTGGCCGACATCCTTATCGGCGCAGAAGAAAGCCAGTACGCGCAGAATGCCGCAGCGCCTGGCGGCTGGCGCGGCGCGCGGGCCTTCCGCGTGGCGCGCAAGGTCATCGAGAGCGCCGAGATCGTTTCCTTCTACCTGCAGCCTGTCGATGGCGGCTCGCTGCTCGACCATCAGCCCGGCCAGTACATCGGTATGCGCCTGCAGCTGGACGGCGAAGAGGTACGCCGCAACTACTCGCTGTCGGCCCTGGCCAACGGCCGTGAGTACCGCATCAGCGTCAAGCGCGAGCCAGGCGGCCGCGTGTCCAACCATCTGCATGACCAGGTTCAGGTTGGCGATGTGCTGGACCTGTTTCCGCCCGCTGGCGAGTTCACCCTGAGCGAGTCGGACAAGCCGCTGGCACTGATCAGCGCCGGCGTTGGCATCACCCCGGCCCTGGCCATGCTCGACGCGGCGCGACACAGCGGCCGGCCGATTCATTTCATCCACTGCGCGCGCAATGCCGAGGTGCATGCCTTCCGCGACTGGGTCGACGCCCATGCCGCCGAGCATCCGCAGATCCGCCATTACGTGTGCTACAGCGAGCCGCGCGCGGGGGACCAGGCCGACGCCGAGGGGTTTCTCAGCCGCGATCTGCTGGAGCAATGGCTGCCGGCCGAGCGCGATCTGGACGCCTACTTCCTCGGCCCGAAGCCCTTCATGGCGCAGGTCAAGCGTCATCTGCAAGCGCTGGGCGTTCCCGCCGAGCAGAGCCGCTATGAGTTCTTCGGCCCGGCCTCGGCGCTGGATAGCTAAACGATGAGGAGGTGAACCATGTACCCACTGAATCTTCCACCGCTGCAGATTCTGCACTTGTCCAGCCAGTTGCTCTGGGCCGGCCTGATCCTGCTGCTGGTGGGGCTGATGGCAGCCTACGGCCTGGAGAAGCACCTGAATGTGCCGACACTGGTATTGGCCCACAGCCTGACACTGATTGGTCCGAGCGTACTGAAGATCGGCTACGTGCTGCGTCTGATCGCTCAGGGGCGCCTGAAAGACGAGGCATGCGCACATGCAATTGCTTGATCGCAAGCGGGCACTGGCCATCGCGCCCTTCTGGCGCCTGGGCTTTCGCCCGTTCTTTGTCGCCGGCGCCCTGTTCGCCGTGCTCGCCATCGCCCTCTGGGCGGCGGCGCTGCACGGGCTGACCAACCCGGCGGTGCCGGGTGGAATGCTGGCCTGGCATCGCCACGAAATGCCCTTTGGTTTCGGCCTGGCGATCATCGCCGGCTTCCTGCTCACTGCCGTGCAGACCTGGACTGGGAGTCCGGGCCTCAGCGGCCGCCCTCTGGTCGCACTGTTCGGGCTGTGGTTGGCGGCGCGCCTGGTGTGGTTCTTCCCCGTTCCGCTGGCTCTGCTGGTCATGCTGCAGTTGGCCTTCATCGGGCTGTTCATTGCGCAGATGGCGCGCCAGCTGATCACCGCCTGGCAACGCAACAACTACCCGATCCTGCTGGTGCTGAGCCTGCTCGCGCTGTGCCAGTCACTCACCCTCGCCGGCCTGGCAATGGGCGACGACGGCCTGCAACGCCGTGGCGCACTGGCCGCACTGTGGCTGATTGCAGTCATGCTGAGCCTGATCGGTGGTCGGGTGATTCCCTTCTTCACCCATCGCGCCTTGGGTCGGGTCGAGGCCTTTGCCGCCTATCCCTGGCAGGATCGTCTACTGCTGGCCTGCGGCGTGCTGGTCGCAGCGCTGTTCGCCAGCGGGCATAACCTGCAGGCGAGTCCCTGGTTGGCCGTGCTGTTCATCCTGCTGAGCGTGCTGCACGGCCTGCGCCTGTGGCGCTGGCATATGCGCGGCATCTGGGGCGTGCCGCTGCTGTGGTCGCTACACCTGGGCTACGCCTGGCTACTGGTCGCCAGCCTCGGCATGGCCGCCTGGCACCTGGGCTGGTTGGCATACCCCAGCCTGGCCAGCCATGCGCTGGCGGTGGGCGCGATGGGCGGGCTGATCCTGGCGATGATGGCGCGGGTCAGCCTCGGTCACACCGGCCGCGCACTGCAGCCGCCCAAGGCGATGGCCTGGGCCTTTGGCCTGCTCAATCTGGGCGCGCTGTTTCGGGTCTCGGCAGGTGGCAGCTGGCTATGGCTGGCGGCGCTCTGCTGGGGCGCCGCCTTCGCCCTGTTCGCCTGGCATTACGCGCCGATGCTGTGTCGAGCGCGGGTGGATGGGCATCCAGGGTGACTGGACTGGCAGTGCCACACCGTAGGGAGGACTCAGGAGCGCAAGCGAACAGTCCGCCGATTGCTGCCGCGAACGGTTCTAAGCCCAATGCAGCCAGACCTCAATCAACCAGCGTGCAGGCCATCACCAGCGCATCTTCACGCCCGCCGACTGCCGGGTAGTAATCGCGACGCCGACCGACTTCATTGAAGCCAAAGCGCTCGTAAAGGCGGTAGGCGCTCTGGTTGCTGGCGCGCACTTCAAGGAAGCATTCACGTCCACCCAACTCGTAAGCCTCTTTCATCAGGTGTTCGAGCAGGCGCAAGCCAAGACCGCGGCCCTGGCTTTCCGGCTTGACGGTGATATTGAGCAGGTGTGCTTCGTCGAGGATCAGGTTGATCACGCCGTGACCGACCTGCTGATTGCCCTCGAACATCAGCCAGCAATTATAGGACTTGAGGCTGTCGGTGAAGATGCCGCGCGTCCACGGGTGGCTGAAGGCGGCGTATTCGATCTTCAATACGGCATCGAGATCCGCCTCGGTCATCGGGCGGAAGGTAATCGCATCGCTCATTGGGCGTAACTCGGGCACAAAGACGGGGGCTCTCAGGAATGAGCGGGGGCTGACCAGCGCTGACGAACGCGCCGCATGGCCTGCCACAGCTCGCGTTTGCGCGTTGGCTCTTCCATCAGCAGCTCCAGGCCCGGCAAGGCCCAGCAGGTACCCAGCCCCTCGACCTGCAACTCGCGATTGTAACTGTGCTCGTCACCCTCACCAGCGAAACGAATAGCCGGCAGGCCAACCAGCCACAGGCAGGCGCTCGGCTGTTCTTCCAGACGCGCAGCCACGAAGCTCTGCACGAACTCCAGCGCCGCTTGCGGGCCTTGATCCATATTGCCTCGCACCAATAGCGGCCAGCGCACCGGCTCGCCGAGCAGTTGTGGGCTGTCCGGCAGGCCAGCGGCGCGCAACAAATCCTTGAGCAGGATGTAGGCCGGGTCGCGGCTCTGGAAAGGCTGACCGGTGGGCAGCTCCACCAGCAGGGCGCAATCGCCGGCCCGCAGCAACTGCAGGGAAAAACGCGGCGGCGGAACACTGACACGAGCCGGTTTTTCCTCGACAGGCTCAGGCTCCGCCACGGGCTCGACAGCCGTCTGACGCGGCTGAGCGCCTGGACGCGGGATTTCGATCCTCGGCCGCTCGACCGGCGCTTCGCGCACGGCAGTCGGCGTGACGGCACCAGGCTCTGGCACAGGCTCGAACACTTCCTCCTGCTGCGGTTCGAGCAGCTCCAGACGCGATGCTGCCGCGAAGGGCAGTTCGGTACGCGGCAGCCAGGTGGCCACCTGCATGGCGTCGAGGTAGGCGCGACGGCGCTGTTCGGGAATCACAGGCGCTCCAGAGAGAGGATTTTCAACAGGGGCGGATTGTCGCGTGAAATGGCCGGAGCGGGAAGCGCCACAACGGGATTGTGGGCAAACAAAGTGTCCCAATA
>NZ_JAOCLK010000038.1:0-49289 GCF_029845265.1 Ectopseudomonas oleovorans | reverse complement strand
CTTCCGTTTTGCCATTCCAGCCTGCTGGCGAAGTAGAAAAGCAGGAAGGACAGTACTAACAGGAAAGGGAAGCCGGCCCGGAGGCCGGTGGATCTAAGCTGCCTATTCGGCAGTGAAGTTTCTAGGCCAAGGCCAATAGCTCATATTTCTAAGCTGCCTTTGCGGCAGAAGACTGCACCTACTGTTCTCACAGCTAGTAGCTAGAGAAGGGTAAGTGATCCCCCAAGGAATTTGCCAGTTGCACCGTATCGATTCTCTGAGCTAGTCTAATCGAAAGACACAAAAACATTAGACGAAGACTAATAGTTCATAGGTTCAAAAAATTCAGTAACCAGATCTCACCCTGGTTACTGATGAAGCAACGCTTGGTTGCGAGCCGAGCATCCATCTGCAGGAACGATGCAAAAAGGAGGGTACGAAGGTGATGGGCTGCCACTCTGTTAGGAGGGATAGCTGAGGGCACGAATGCCCATTTACACCCGAGGTAGCGATGCTTCGGGGTGCATCTTACCTCTAGCTGCTTCTCTCAGCACAAGGATTTGTTGCTATGAATGCCCCCTCCTCCAGCCGACAGCAGGCCATCCGCAGCCTGATCGAGCGCTTTATCGCCGAGCGTCTGGCCACCAAGCTCGAAAGCCTGAGCGCAGACGACCCCAAGCGCGCCACCCTGCTTGCCCAATACGCCCCGGACGTATGGCTGGAAGATGCCGCTCGCCGCGCCGGGCAGATCCAGGCGGTGACGCATACGCTCAAAGCCATTCACCCGGACGCCAAGGGCACCAACCTATATTGTTTGCCGAACAGCTTGCCGCAACATGCGCTGGTCGGCAGCCATTGCCTGGGCGACGACTTTGCCGGCGATGTGGTGGGCAATGCCGCCGCGCTGGATGTCTACAAGCTGCTCAAGCTGGAGCACGACGGCCAGACACTGCTCGACCTGCTGCTGGCCGCAGATGCCGATGCCATTGCCGCGCTGCATACAGATGACGAGCAGGCCCGGAGTCTGGCCGCAGCCTTTACCGGCATCACCCGCGCGCGCGACGGCCTGGCCTCCCACACCTACGGCAAGCAGCTGTACTGGCTGGTCGGCGATGATCCGCGCAACGATGAGCACTACCATCTGCTCGCCCCGCTGTATGCCAGCTCGCTGGCGCATCGGGTGTATCAGGAGATCCAGGCCGACCGCTTCGGCGAGCCGGCCAAGGAAGCGCGCCAGGCACGACGCGACAAGCAGTTTCACCCTGGCGTGATCCACGAATACCCCGACCTGGCCGTGCAGAAGCTCGGCGGCACCAAACCGCAGAACATCTCCCAGCTCAACAGCGAACGGCGTGGCGACAACTACCTGCTCGCCTCCCTGCCGCCAAGCTGGCAGCCGCGCGATGTGCGCCTGCCGATCCGTACCCGTGACGGTTCGATTTTCCCCGCTTTCGGCCAGCGCCCGGCAGTGGCCGAACTGGTGCGCACCCTGCGCGACTTTCTGCTCAGCGGCCCACCAGCGAACGTGCACACCCGCAACAGCCGCGATGAACTGCTCACCGAGCTGATCGACGAATTGCTGTTGTACGCCGTCGAGCTTTGGGCCTTCGAGCCCGGCTGGTCGGCCAAGCCCGAGTGCAACCTCAACCGCGCCGAGCAGCTGTGGCTGGATTTCCGCCGCGCCGAGCACGACGCCATCTTCGCCAGCGAATGGCGACGCATGGAGTGGCTCACGGAAATTCGCGAGCGCTTCGCCAACTGGCTCAATGCGCGGCTGGTCAGCAAGCTTTCGGTCGGTGATGTGGAAAACAGCTACTGGGCCAAACAGGCCGGCAGCAATGCCCTGTGGCTCGACCTCGACTGGCTGAACCGGGCCTGGGTCGAACAATTCGAGCGCGAGCAACGCGACCTGGAGGCCGAACATGAGTGAGCTGCCCACCTCCAACGGCCTGCTGATCGTCCCCCACCTGCGGGTGCAGAACGCCAACGCCATTTCCAGCCCGCTGACCTGGGGCTTCCCCGCCATCAGCGCCTTTATCGGCCTGATGCAGGCCGTCGAACGCAAGCTCGAGGGTCGCTTCGCTCTGATGTTCGACAGCGTCGGGGTGGTCTGCCATAGCCATGACACCCAGGTCACCGGGGGCTATCAACGCGCCTTCCGCCTGACCCGCAACCCGGTCAACGAGCGCGGTGAAACCGCCGCCATCGTCGAAGAGGGGCGCATCCACCTGGATATCACGCTGATCATCGGCGTCAGCGGCTATAGCGAAGACGGCCAGCCAGACCCGGTGCAGGGCGACTGGCAAAAGCGCCGCACGATCGCCGCTGAAATCGCAAATCTGCTGGGCAGCATGCGTATCGCCGGCGGTAGCGTGTTCCTCGATCCGCAGCACCAGCCGGTACTGGAGCCATTGGCACAAGGCGAGGAGCGCAGCAAGCAGTTCCGCCGCCTGCGTCGCCGCTGGCTGCCGGGCTTCGCCCTGGTCAGTCGCGACGACCTGCTGCAAAACCACCTGCAGCAACTGCGTGGCGAGAACGCCAGCGCCGATCTGCTCGATGGCTGGCTCGACCTTTCACGCCTGAACCTGCGCGCCCAGGAAGCCCGCCCGGCCAGCGAAAGCCAGCCTGCCAAAGTCGAGTGGCGCGCCCAGCGCGTAATGCCCAACGGCTGGCTGGTGCCGATCCCGGTCGGCTATGGCGCCCTCGGCCCAATGCAAGCCGCCGGCAGCGTGGCCAACGCGCGGGACGGACAAACCCCGCTGCGTTTCGTTGAAAGCCTCTACTCCATCGGCCAATGGCTCAGCCCGCACCGGCTGCGCGATGTCGATGACCTGCTCTGGTACGCCAGCGCCGATCCCCAGGCCGGCCTGTACCGCTGCCACAACCTCTACAGCCAAACCCTCTGCACTGATGACATGGAGTGACCATCATGACCACCACCCCTCTGAAAACTGCTTCCGTCCTGGCCTTCGAGCGCAAGCTCGACCCTTCCGATGCGCTGTTTCATGCCGGTGACTGGCAGACGCGCGACACCTGGCAACCGCTCGCCGTGCGGGAAAAATCCGTGCGCGGCACCATCTCCAATCGCCTCAAGGCCAAAGACCAAGACCCAGCCAAGCTCGACGCCGCCATCGAGAACCCCAACCTGCAGACCGCCGACGTCGCGGCCCTGCCGCATGACGCCGATACGCTGCGCGTCAGCTTCACCCTGCGCGTACTCGGTGGTGCCGGCACGCCCTCAGCCTGCAACGATGCCGCCTACCGACAGAAGCTGCTGGATACCGTGCAGAGCTACGTCGCCAGCCACGGCTTCGCTGAACTGGCACGCCGCTACGCACACAACCTGGCCAATGGTCGCTTCTTGTGGCGCAACCGTATCGGTGCTGAACAGGTAGAGGTACAGATTGCCCACCTGGTCGATGGCAAAGCGGCCAAGCAGTGGAGCTTCGATGCGCTGAGCCTTTCCCTGCGCAACTTCGACGCCAGCGGCCCGGCGGCCACAGCGCTGGACGAACTGGCCAAGCTGATCGCTGCCGGCCTGAGCGGCGAGCGTCACCTGCTGCTGGGCATCACGGCTCATGTACGCATGGGTGCTGGCCAGGAGGTATTCCCCTCCCAGGAGCTGATCCTCGACCGGGGCAAGGGCGACAAGAGCAAGACCCTGTACAGCGTCGACGGCGTCGCCGGGATGCACTCGCAGAAACTCGGCAATGCCCTGCGCACCATCGACACCTGGTATCCGGACGCTGGCGAACTCGGCCCCATCGCCGTCGAACCCTACGGCTCGGTCACCACCGAAGGCCGCGCCTATCGCCAACCCAAGGCCAAGGCGGACTTCTACAACCTGCTGGACAACTGGCTGCTCAAGGACAAAGTGCCCAACATCGGTGACCAGCATTTCGTCATGGCCACCCTGATTCGCGGTGGCGTGTTTGGCGAGGCGGGCTAGCCATGAACCATTACCTCGACCTGAAACTGCTGCCCGACCCAGAATTTCCGGCCACGCAGTTGATGAGCGCCCTGCTCGCCAAGTTGCACCGAGGCCTGCATGACCTGCGTCGTAGCGATGTGGGCATCAGCTTCCCGGATGTGGAAACGGCGGGCCACGGCCTCGGCACCCGCCTGCGCCTGCATGGCAGTGCCGAAGCGCTGGATCGGCTGATGGCGCTGAACTGGCTCAGCGGCATGCGCGACCACTTGAACCTGGGTGAACTGGCGCCCATCCCGGCGAAGGTGCGCTGGCGCTGCGTCAGCCGCGTACAGGTGGACAGCAACCCGGAGCGCGCCCGCCGCCGCCTGATCAAGCGCCACGGCATCAGCGAAGCAGAGGCGCGCCAGCGCATCCCCGACAGCGCCGGCAAACGCTGCGACCTGCCTTATGCCACCTTGCGCAGCAACGGCAGCGGTCACAGCTTCCGCCTGTTTATCCGCCACGGCCCACTGCTCGACAAACCCACCCCCGGCACCTTCGGCGCCTACGGCCTTAGCGCCCAGGCCAGCGTGCCCTGGTTCTGACCCTTTTTCCCAGCCCAAAACGGAGCCCTTGCAAAATCAAGCACTTGCAAGCGGCTCCGAAAAAAGGGGTAGCACCGGAAAAATCGGGCAGGTTCTTTAACAATCAAGCCGTTAGGGTTATTAGGCTCTAGTTCACTGCCGTGTAGGCAGCTCAGAAAGCTGGGATACAGGATTTGGTCGGCAACGTCTGGTTCACTGCCGTGTAGGCAGCTCAGAAAACGCCGACTGGGCGCTCAGCGAAATCGAGCGCGTTCACTGCCGTGTAGGCAGCTCAGAAACGCTACTACCAGGGCGGGCCGCAGCAGGAGTGGTTCACTGCCGTGTAGGCAGCTCAGAAAACGGAGCGGCAGGCGCTCAGCCGTCAGATCGGGTTCACTGCCGTGTAGGCAGCTCAGAAAAGCATCCGTTTCGGAGGAACCCATGATCGAGCGTTCACTGCCGTGTAGGCAGCTCAGAAATGCCGCGCCTGGGTGACGCTGACGGCGCCTGGGTTCACTGCCGTGTAGGCAGCTCAGAAAACCCCCGAATACCAGCGCCGGCAGCAGCAGCGGTTCACTGCCGTGTAGGCAGCTCAGAAATTGGAGAAGTGCTTGCAGTCCGGGCTAAACCAGTTCACTGCCGTGTAGGCAGCTCAGAAATGCCCCGCAGCGCGGCGGCTGGCCTCGCTGGTGTTCACTGCCGTGTAGGCAGCTCAGAAAGTTTCGCACGCCAGGGCAGCGCCGCGCGCGGGGTTCACTGCCGTGTAGGCAGCTCAGAAATGGCGCACCAGGCGGGCATCACGCTGCCGATGGTTCACTGCCGTGTAGGCAGCTCAGAAACTGCGCCGCCATATTGCGGATTGTCTCGGTCTGTTCACTGCCGTGTAGGCAGCTCAGAAAAGACTCGCCGGCACGCATTGAGTGCTCGGTAAGTTCACTGCCGTGTAGGCAGCTCAGAAAAGTAGATGCACGTCCGTGTGCGCGGGTGGTCAGTTCACTGCCGTGTAGGCAGCTCAGAAATGGATATCGCCCGCATGTATCAGCGCGGCTGCGTTCACTGCCGTGTAGGCAGCTCAGAAATATGCGAATCGGCGCGGTCTCTACCGGCCCATGTTCACTGCCGTGTAGGCAGCTCAGAAAACTGGAGGCAATCATGAGCAAGAACGATCTTTTGTTCACTGCCGTGTAGGCAGCTCAGAAATCGACTGCTGGCCAATTTGCTGGCCGCCCCAAGTTCACTGCCGTGTAGGCAGCTCAGAAATTGACCATCGGGACGGCGCGCTTGCCGCCCACGTTCACTGCCGTGTAGGCAGCTCAGAAACTCTCGGTTATCAGGGTTGACTGTTGGTGAAAAGTTCACTGCCGTGTAGGCAGCTCAGAAATGAAAACATACAGTGGCGCCTTGCTTGTTGGTGTTCACTGCCGTGTAGGCAGCTCAGAAAATCAGCGCCAATACTGCCGAAACAACCCAGCCGTTCACTGCCGTGTAGGCAGCTCAGAAAATCTGAAAAGCCATGTTGATCAAGACGCCCTTGTTCACTGCCGTGTAGGCAGCTCAGAAAGCGGGTGCCAGGCCACGGTAGCGGCCTCTATGGTTCACTGCCGTGTAGGCAGCTCAGAAAAGCAGGGCGCAGATAGTCGATAGCGCGGCGAAGTTCACTGCCGTGTAGGCAGCTCAGAAAACAGTGGAGTAAGGCAGGAGCGAGGATGTGTAGTTCACTGCCGTGTAGGCAGCTCAGAAATGGGCGCTGGCATCTATGACCGCCTGGTGGAAGTTCACTGCCGTGTAGGCAGCTCAGAAACGGCCATGAAAGAGCTCGCCGCCGCGGCGGGCGTTCACTGCCGTGTAGGCAGCTCAGAAAACGATATGAGCGCTGAGCTGATCGCGCCTCGACGTTCACTGCCGTGTAGGCAGCTCAGAAAAGGCTGAACGAAGGGGCGTTGATGGTAAGGTCGTTCACTGCCGTGTAGGCAGCTCAGAAAAGGTGCTAGCGTGCATCGAGCGGCAGGCGGTGGTTCACTGCCGTGTAGGCAGCTCAGAAAAAGCCACACGCGGCCGGGCTGCCAGTTCCAGCGTTCACTGCCGTGTAGGCAGCTCAGAAAATGGCTGTGGTCGGCATCATCGTGCGCATGCTGTTCACTGCCGTGTAGGCAGCTCAGAAAAGCGTGTGCTGATAACCGTAGTCGATCCCGTAGTTCACTGCCGTGTAGGCAGCTCAGAAAACTTGGCAGGACGAACAATGCCCGAACATCCCGTTCACTGCCGTGTAGGCAGCTCAGAAAAGATCGGGATACAACTACCGCGACTATACATGGTTCACTGCCGTGTAGGCAGCTCAGAAAAGTTCGAGTGGGTCTTGCAGGTTGAGCAGCAGGTTCACTGCCGTGTAGGCAGCTCAGAAAGGGGCTATTATTGAGCGCGGCAGTAATGCTAAGTTCACTGCCGTGTAGGCAGCTCAGAAAAAGCGCCTCACTGGCCACGGCCTGGGTGGTGTGTTCACTGCCGTGTAGGCAGCTCAGAAAAGCGCCCGAGGCGCGCGAGCTGATTTCTCGCCGTTCACTGCCGTGTAGGCAGCTCAGAAATACTGCGTTGACGCCGGGCAGGTTGATATTGGCGTTCACTGCCGTGTAGGCAGCTCAGAAATCGCCAGTGCGCTCGTCGCGGTAGATCTCGGGGTTCACTGCCGTGTAGGCAGCTCAGAAAAGCTCCGGCAGCGGGTTCGGGTCAGTCCAGAAGTTCACTGCCGTGTAGGCAGCTCAGAAATGCCACACGCGGCCGCAGGCGTAGAGCGTGGTGTTCACTGCCGTGTAGGCAGCTCAGAAAACGCCCTGCGCGTAGTTGCAGTACCTGCCTCGGTTCACTGCCGTGTAGGCAGCTCAGAAAATAAGGCGGCGACTAGGGATTCCAGTCGCGTCGTTCACTGCCGTGTAGGCAGCTCAGAAATCCAGCTCCGCCAACTGATCGTCTGTAATACTGTTCACTGCCGTGTAGGCAGCTCAGAAAGTCTAAGGCGAAGTCTGGCTCGGGCAGCTCAGGTTCACTGCCGTGTAGGCAGCTCAGAAATGGGCGATGGTGGCGAGGATGGCGCCGATGGTGTTCACTGCCGTGTAGGCAGCTCAGAAATTGGCGATCTGGGCGTTGCAGGTTTTGCAGTTGTTCACTGCCGTGTAGGCAGCTCAGAAAAGCAGCAGCCAGTGCGCGGCAATCCGTCGGCAGTTCACTGCCGTGTAGGCAGCTCAGAAAAGGCGATGCCGAGCAGTGGATAGCCTCGGATGGTTCACTGCCGTGTAGGCAGCTCAGAAACCGTCCAGAACGCGAACTGCAGCAGGTTTCGGGTTCACTGCCGTGTAGGCAGCTCAGAAAATGCTAACCACAACGGCGAGGCGAAACGAGGAGTTCACTGCCGTGTAGGCAGCTCAGAAAATGGGTTGGTCGGCGGCGGTGCTGGTGGCAGCGTTCACTGCCGTGTAGGCAGCTCAGAAATGGTCGATGAAGACCAGGACTTTGTCCGGGTTGTTCACTGCCGTGTAGGCAGCTCAGAAATAGCACCGGCGAAGTTTGCCCCCCTGGCGATGGTTCACTGCCGTGTAGGCAGCTCAGAAATCGTAATGATTTGGCGCAAACTTCCCCCACTTGTTCACTGCCGTGTAGGCAGCTCAGAAATTGAAGGCTTCGCCATTGGTGGCGCCGCACTGGTTCACTGCCGTGTAGGCAGCTCAGAAAACGAACTGCTGTGCGGCTCCGGCCATAGCCTCGTTCACTGCCGTGTAGGCAGCTCAGAAACGCAGATGATGGCGAAGCCGCCGCCGGTGTAGGTTCACTGCCGTGTAGGCAGCTCAGAAATGCTGCAGAACGCGTTGCATCCGCTTGCGCTCGTTCACTGCCGTGTAGGCAGCAATTTGCGCGCACTTCGCTTCGCTCCTGAGCCCGCCCTACGCAAAAATCCGTGTCCGGAACCAAGCCGCCGGTCTAAGCGGAATCGCAGATACGACTCGCTGCCGCACGGACTTTCAGGTGCCCAAACTACGAAACATCACATGGCAATCCACCAGGCCATACCGGGCGTGGCGGTAGGCCTTGGGCAAGGTGCCGACTATCGCGAAGCCGTGTTTCTGCCACAGCGCGACCGCGACCTCGTTGGTGGCCACCACGCTGTTGAACTGCATGGCGCTGAAGCCCAATTCACGCGCCACCTGCAGCGAATGGGCGCAGAGCCGGCTGGCGATGCCGCGGCCACGGGCGGCCGGGGCGGTCATATAGCCGCAGTTGCACACGTGGTCACCCGGCCCAGCGGCATTGGCCTTGATGTAGTAGGTGCCGAGAATCTGCCCGTCCTGCTCGGCAACGAAGGTGGCGCGCGGCAGTTCGACCCAGGTTTTCCAGGCCGTCTCACGATCCATGTTCGGGTCGAAGGCGTAGGTTTCCTGCGCCTGCACCACGTCACGGATGATCGGCCAGACCTGGTCGAAATCGGCTGCCTCGATGGGCCGGATGATCAGTTCATCGCTCACTGGTCGTAGCCTTCGGCCAGGTGCAGATCCTTGAGTTTCACGTAGTTGCCGGCCGTGTAGCTGAAGAAGTTGCGTTCCTTGTCGGTCAGCGGGCGCGCCTGTTTCACTGGGCTGCCGACGTAGAGATAGCCACTTTCCAGGCGTTTGCCCGGCGGCACCAGCGAGCCTGCGCCGATGATCACCTCGTCCTCGACCACCGCGCCGTCCATGACGATGCTGCCCATGCCGACCAGAATCCGGTTGCCCAGGGTGCAGCCGTGTAAGGTGACCTTGTGCCCGACGGTCACTTCGTCACCGATGATCAGCGGGTAACCATCGGGGTTGAACGGCCCGGCGTGGGTGATGTGCAGCACGCTGCCGTCCTGCACGCTGGTACGCGCGCCAATGCGGATGCGGTGCATGTCGCCGCGAATCACGGTCAGCGGCCATACCGAGCTGTCCTCACCCAGCACCACGTCGCCGATGACCACGGCGGAGGCGTCGACGAAGACGCGCGCGCCCAGTTGTGGGAGGTGCTGCTGGTATTTGCGAATCGCCACGATAGAGGCTCCTGGGCTGCGGGAAAGCTTGATTGTAATTAAGATGGCCCCCATATCGACTGAAATCGCCCCGGTATTTGCCGGCTGTTGCCCTTCTTCCTTCGCCACAGGTGCCTCGTCGTGACCGCGAACAACCCCCTGCTGCAAGACTTCGACCTGCCGCCCTACTCGCAGATCAAACCGGAGCACGTCGAGCCCGCCGTTGACCAGATCCTGGCCGACAGCCGCGCCGCCATCGCCAAGCTGCTCGAGGCGCAGCAGGCCAATCCGAGCTGGGACGGCCTGGTGCTGGCGCTGGACGAACTCGGCGCGCGCCTGGGCCGTGCCTGGAGCCCGGTGAGCCACCTCAACGCGGTGTGCAACAGCACCGAACTGCGCGCGGCCTATGAGGCCTGCCTGCCCAAGCTGTCGGAATACTGGACGGAAATGGGCCAGAAAAAGCCGCTGTTCGAGGCCTATGACGCGCTGGCCAAGAGTCCGGCTGCAGCCAATTTCGACGTGGCGCAGAAGACCATTCTCGAACACGCGCTGCGTGACTTCCGCCTCAGCGGCATCGATCTGCCGGTCGAGCAGCAGAAGCGCTATGGCGAAATCCAGATGCGCCTGTCCGAGCTGACCAGCAAATTCTCCAACCAGTTGCTCGACGCCACCCAGGCCTGGACCAAGCACATCACCGACGAAGCACGCCTGAACGGCCTGACCGACTCGGCCAAGGCGCAGATGAAGCAGGCCGCCGAAGCCAAGGGGCTGGACGGCTGGCTGATCACCCTGGAATTCCCCAGCTACTACGCGGTGATGACCTACGCCGACGACCGCGCCCTGCGTGAAGAGGTCTACGCCGCCTATTGCACCCGAGCCTCCGACCAAGGGCCGAACGCCGGGCAGAACGACAACGGCCCGCTGATGGCCGAAATCCTCGACCTGCGCCAGGAACTGGCGCGCTTGCTCGGCTTCGCCAACTACAGCGAGCTGAGCCTGGCCAGCAAGATGGCCGAATCCACCGACCAGGTGCTGAGCTTCCTACGCGACCTGGCCGTACGCAGCAAACCTTTCGCCGAGCAGGATCTCGCCGAGCTCAAGGCTTTCGCCGCCGAGCAAGGTCTGGATGATCTGCAAAGCTGGGACGTCGGCTACTACAGCGAGAAACTGCGCCAGCAGCGCTACAGCATCTCCCAGGAAGAAGTACGCGCCTGGTTCCCCATCGACAAGGTGCTGACCGGCCTGTTCGCCATCGTGCAGAAGCTCTACGGCATCGAGATTCGCGAGCTGCAAGACTTCGACACCTGGCACCCGGACGTACGCCTGTTCGAGATTCAGGAGAACGGCCAGCACGTCGGGCGCTTCTTCTTCGATCTCTACGCCCGCGCCAACAAGCGCGGCGGTGCCTGGATGGACGGCGCCCGCGACAAGCGCCGCGACGCCCAGGGCAAGCTGATCGCCCCGGTGGCCAACCTGGTGTGCAACTTCACCCCGCCAGTCGGCGGCAAGCCGGCGCTGCTGTCCCACGATGAGGTCACCACCCTGTTCCACGAATTCGGCCATGGCCTGCATCACCTGCTGACCCGCGTCGAGCACGCCGGCGCCTCGGGCATCAACGGCGTGGCCTGGGACGCGGTCGAGCTGCCCAGCCAGTTCATGGAGAACTGGTGCTGGGAGCCGGACGGCCTGGCGCTGATCTCCGGCCACTATGAAACCGGCGAGGCGCTGCCACAGGCCATGCTGGACAAGATGCTGGCGGCGAAGAACTTCCAGTCCGGGCTGATGATGGTGCGCCAGCTGGAGTTCTCGCTGTTCGACTTCGAACTGCACGCCACCCACGGCGACGGCCGCAGCGTGCTCGACGTGCTCGAAGGCGTGCGCGCCGAGGTCTCGGTGCTGCGCCCGCCAGCCTACAACCGTTTCGCCAACGGCTTCGCGCATATCTTCGCCGGTGGCTATGCGGCCGGTTACTACAGCTACAAGTGGGCCGAAGTGCTCAGCGCCGATGCCTTCTCGAAGTTCGAGGAAGAAGGCGTGTTCAACGCCGATACCGGCCGCGCCTTCCGCGAAACGATCCTCGCCCGTGGCGGCTCGCAGGAACCGATGGTGCTGTTCGTCGAATTCCGCGGCCGTGAGCCGAGCATCGACGCCCTGCTGCGCCACCTCGGCCTGAGCCAGGAGGCCGCATGAGCGATGCTCCTGTGAACAGCACGCCCAAGCGCTTTATCGCCGGCGCCGTGTGCCCGGCGTGCAGCGAGACCGACAGCATCAAGATGTGGAACGTCGACGGCGTGCCGAACCGAGAATGCGTCAAGTGCGGCTATGCCGACACCCTCGACGCACGCGGTAATTCGGTGCCCAAGGAGATCCCCACGCGGGTCAACGTCAGCGGCCTGAAGCCCAAGGCGGCCGCCCCCAACGTGCAGGCGGTGCAGTTCTTTCCCAACCCGAAGCTGAAGAAACCGAGCGAGCCCACCTAGCCCGGGCATTCTCGGGTGGGTTAGCGGTGCCGAGCGCCGATGCTGCAGGCGAGTTGCACCCACCTGACTTTAACCGCGGAAAAACTCCCCGGGCGTTGCGCCGAACTGGCGGCGAAAGGCAGCGATAAACGCCGATAACGAGTCATAGCCGCAGGCCAGCGCCACATCGGTTACACGCTCACCCTGCTCCAGTAGGGTGAGCGCATCGAGCAGACGCTGGCGCTGGCGCCACACGCGAAAGCTCAGGCCCGTTTCACGCAGGAACAACCGGCTCAGGGTCTTTTCCGACACCCCCAGGCGCTCGCCCCATTCGCCCAGGCCGAGCTGGCGCAGCGTCGCATCCTCCAACCCCTGACACACCTCGCGCAGCCGCGCGTCTTGCGGCAGCGGCAGCATCAACGCCACCTCTGGCGCAGCGCGCAGTTCGTCCAGCAACACTGCCGCCAATCTACCAGGCGCGCCCTGCTCGTCGTATTCGGCCGGCAACGCACTGAAACCGCGAATCAGCTCGCGCAGCAGCGGGCTGACCGCCAGCACCCGGCACTCGGCCGGCCCCCAGGGCACCGCGCTGCCGTCGATGTACAGGCTGCGCATCTCGGTGCGTGGCGAGCTGAAGACCTGATGCTCGACACCTGCCGGCACCCACACCGCACGCTGTGGCGGAGCGACGAAGCGCGCGCCAAGAGTCTGCACCTCGAGCACCCCGGCGATGGCGTAGGACAGCTGCACCCAGGGGTGCGTATGACGAAAGGTCAGGGCGCGGTTGGTCAGCGATTCGGTGCGGCCATACAGCGGCCGAGGCAGGCTGCGCAGCTCGGGCAGGCTGCGATGCAGGGTGGCGCGATGTCTGTTTGGCGACACTTGCTGGCTCTTTAGCGTTAGCCGGAAATTTTCGACGACGATAGTCTGGCGCCCTCCTGTATCGCAAGTCCGAGATTCGCCATGTTCCTGCGCCGCCTGCTGCCCGACAATTTCACCCTGACTCTGCTCGCCGTTGTGCTCGCCGCCACACTGCTACCCGCCAGCGGCCAGGTCGCGACGATCTTCGAATGGATCACCAACCTGGCCATCGCCCTGCTGTTCTTCATGCACGGCGCCAAACTGTCGCGTCAGGCGATTCTTGCCGGTGCCGGGCACTGGCGTCTGCACCTGCTGGTGTTCGCCTGCACCTTCATCCTCTTCCCGCTGCTCGGCCTGGCACTCAAGCCGGCTCTGGAGCCGCTGCTGGGCAAAGAGCTGTATCTGGGCATGCTCTACCTGTGCGCCCTGCCGGCCACCGTGCAATCGGCCATCGCCTTCACCTCGCTGGCGCGCGGCAACATCCCGGCGGCGATCTGCAGCGCAGCAGCCTCCAGCCTGCTGGGTATCTTCCTCACTCCGCTGCTGGTGGCCTTCCTGATGGGCGTGCACGGCGACAACGGCTCGACCCTCGATGCCATCGGCAAGATCAGCCTGCAGTTGCTGCTGCCGTTCGTTCTCGGCCAGATCGCTCAACGCTGGATCGGCGGCTGGGTCAACCAGAACAAGAGCTGGCTGAAATACGTCGACCAGAGCTCGATCCTGCTGGTGGTCTACACCGCCTTCAGCGCCGCGGTGATCGGCGGCCTGTGGCAGCAGGTACCGCTGGCCACTCTGCTGCTGGTGATTGCCGCCTGCTGCGTGTTGTTGGCGCTGGCCCTGATGTTGACCCACCTGCTGGGCAAATGGCTGGGCTTCAGCCTGGAAGACCGCATCACCATCCTCTTCTGTGGCTCGAAAAAGAGCCTGGCCACCGGCGTGCCGATGGCCCAGGTGCTGTTCGCCGGCAGCGCCATCGGCGTGCTGATCCTGCCGCTGATGCTGTTCCACCAGATCCAGTTGATGGTCTGCGCGGTGCTGGCACAACGTTACGCCAAACGTGAGGAGGCACCGCAGACCGCGGCCGTCTGATCGACGCCGCGATAGAAGGACTTGCTCGGGCGCTAAATAACTGTATTTTTATACAGTATATTTTGGAGTCCGAGCATGTCCGTCAGCCTGCCGCCACGTGGCCGTGGCACCGCCAGCAACCCGCACAACCGCTATGCGCCAACCCGCTCGCAGCAGGAAGACGACGGCTGGTATCAGGACGAAACACCGCCAAGCCGCGCCACCGAAGTGCGCAAGGAGCAGGCGAAGACGGCGATCACCCGCAACAACTCACCGGACGTCGGCTTCGACCGCTCGGTGAACCCCTACCGTGGCTGCGAGCACGGCTGCATCTACTGCTTCGCCAGGCCAACTCACGCTTACTGGGACATGTCGCCGGGCATCGACTTCGAAACCCGCCTGATCGCCAAGACCAACCTGGCCGAGCGCCTCGAAGAGCAACTGCAAAACCCTGGCTACGTGCCGCAGCCCATCGCCCTGGGCATCAACACCGACGCCTACCAGCCCATTGAGCGCGAACAGCGCCTGACCCGCCGGACCCTGGAAATCCTGCTGCGCTACAAGCACCCGCTGCACATCATCACCAAGGGTTCGCTGATCCTGCGTGACCTGGATCTGCTCAGCGAGCTGGCCAGCCACAACCTGGTCAGCGTGGCCTTCAGCCTGACCACCCTGGATGACGAACTCAAACGCATCATGGAGCCGCGCACTGCCGCCCCAGCAGCGCGCCTGCGTGCCATGCGCACGCTGCACGAAGCGGGTGTCCCGGTCAGCGCCATCTGCGCGCCGATGATTCCGCAGATCAACGACATGGAGCTGGAGGCACTCCTGGAAGCCGCCCGGGATGCCGGTGCTCGCTCGGCCGGTTACGTGCTGCTGCGCCTGCCGCTGGAGATCGCCGGGTTGTTCGAGGAATGGCTACAGGTGCACTTTCCGGATCGCGCCGCCCACGTCATGAGCCTGATTCGCCAGAGCCGTGGCGGCAAGAATTACGACAGCCGCTTCGGTAGCCGCATGCGTGGCGAGGGCCTGTTCGCTGACCTGCTGGAGCAGCGTTTTCGCCTGGCGCGGCGCAGGCTCGGCCTGGATCAGCGAGGCAGCGTGGTGCTGGACTGTTCGCAGTTCTGCCCACCGGGTGCGCAATTGAGCCTGCTCTGACTTGGCGGCGCGCACCGGCCACCCTGGCGATGGTCGGCATGGACGCTGCCGCAGCTGGCGCAGCGCGAACACCCGCCCTCGATCCCAACGTACGCCTTGGCCCGACGCCGTATATCGCCCACTGGCGCGAGCGCGTCGGGACCTTCGCTGGCTGCGCGCATCTGATCAAGGCCAGCGAAAAGGATCTGCAACTGCTGTACCCCGAGCGCGACCTGCGGCAGGTCGCGGCAACAGGCGCCTGGGCGAATTACCCGAAACCGCCGGTTGTCGCTCAGCTCGCTGGAGGTGACACTTGGCGTGTGACTCGCACAGCGCAGCGACAGTCGTTCTAGCAGCGTATTTTCAGACAACCCAGAGGTTCAGGGCATGCCTTACAAACATCAGGTGATTCCGCTTCAGGCCCACGAGGGCAACGAAACCGCCGAGCAGGCGCTGCACAGCATCGTCGATGGCTTCAAGCGCTTTCGCAACGAGGTCTTCCCGCAGCAGGAAGAGCTGTTCAAGAAGCTCGCCACCGCCCAGAACCCACGCGCCATGTTCATCACCTGCGCCGACTCGCGCGTGGTGCCGGAGCTGATCACCCAGAGCTCGCCCGGCGACCTGTTCGTCAACCGCAACGTCGGTAACGTGGTGCCGGCCTACGGGCAGATGATGGGCGGCGTCTCCACCGCCATCGAATACGCGGTGATGGCCCTGGGCGTGCAACACATCGTCATTTGCGGCCACTCCGACTGCGGCGCGATGAAAGCGGTGCTCAACCCGGCCTCGCTGGAAACCATGCCCACGGTGAAAGCCTGGCTGCGTCATGCCGAGGTCGCGCGCAGCGTGGTGGCAGAGAACTGCAACTGCAGCGACGACAAGGAAGCCCTGGCCGTGCTGACCGAAGAGAACGTGGTGGCGCAGCTCAACCACCTGTGCACCCACCCGTCGGTGGCAGCCAAGCTGGCGCGCGGGCAGTTGTTCATCCATGGCTGGGTGTACGACATCGAAACCAGTCAGATCAAGGCCTACGACGCCGAGCTGGGCAGCTTCCTGCCGCTCGATGGCGACAAGATTCCAATGGCAACGCCACGCGCGCGTTTTCCACAAAGCTGAAAGCCCTTGCAGGGTGGCCGCGCACCGAGCCTCACCCGATCGCGGCTAAAGCCCCTCCCACAAAACGCACCGTGGACGTGGGAAGGACTTTAGGCCGTAGGGTGCGCCGCGCGCACCAGACTCCCCCGATCACGGCTAACCTGGGCTGGTGCGCATAGCGCACCCTAGGGTCCAGTCAGAACTTCTCCCCGCGCAGCACTTCCACCTGCGCCAGGTAGCAGACCATGGCGAAGTGGTCGTAGTAACGCACCTGCAGATGCTCGGCGATGCGCTCGGCCAATTCGCGGTTGCAGATGATTTCCAGGCGGATGTTGCCTTCGGTATCCCAGCCGGCGCTGCGCACGCCGCGGTGTCCACGGCCACGCGCGTCGGAAATGGTCCAGCCGGGTGCGCCGAGCGCTTCCAGATCGGCCAGCAGGCGCTTCTCCAGCGCCGCCTCGCAGATCACGGTGAGCAGGGTGCGGCTATGTGCGTTCATCTCAGAACCCCCAGGCGATCAGTCGTTCGGCCAGCGTCAGGTACAGCGGTATGCCGATCAGGATATTGAATGGGAAGGTGATGCCCAGCGAGGCGGTCAGCGACAGCGACGGGTTGGCCTCGGGCAAGGCCAGGCGCATCGCCGCCGGCACGGCGATATAGGACGCCGAGGCCGCGAGCGTGGCCAGCATCGCCGTGCCGCCCAGGCTCAGGCCCATGAAGCGCGCCAGCAAGGCGCCGATCAGCGCACCGAGCAGCGGCATCAGCAGGGCGAAGGCCGCCAGGCGTACACCGAACTGCTTCAGCGCACCGAGCTGGCCGGAGGCGATCAGGCCCATCTCCAGCAGGAAGAACGCCAGCACCGGCTTGAACATGCTGGTGTACAGCGGCTCCAGCGGCTTGATCGCCTCCTTGCCGGCGATCGCGCCGATCACCAGGCCGCCGAGCAGCAGCATGATGCTCTTGCCGAGGAAGATCTCGCGGCCCAGCTCGCCCCAGTGGGTCTCACGCGAAATGCCCTTGGCCAGGACGATACCGACCAGGATCGCCGGAATCTCCAGGATGGCCACGAACAGCGGCATGTAGCTTTCGAACTCGACGCCCTTGGCCAACATGTAGGCCACCGCCACGGCGAAGGTACCGGCGCTGACCGAACCATAATGCGCCGCCACCGCCGCGGCATTGACGCGGTCGAAGCGCAGGCCGCGCAGCAGGATGAACGCCAGGATCGGCAGCAGCACGCCGAGCGCCAGTACCAGAGCCGACTGACCGAGCAGCTGCAGGCTGGCCTGCTGCGCCAGCTCCACCCCGCCGTGCAGCCCGATGGCCAGCAGGAGGATGATCGACAGCGTCTCGTACAGCGCCGCCGGCAGCTTCAGCTCGCTCTTGAGCAGGCCGGCGACCAGGCCGAAGACGAAGAACAGCACCACCGGATCCAGACCCACTTCAGTTCACCTCCCCTGCGTCTCAGGGTGCGCCGTGCGCACCGGGGCGCTTGGTGAACAGTGACAGGTGCGCACGGCGCACCCTACCCGGACGGCTACCCAACCAAAGGAAAGGGCCATGCCCCGGCACAAGGCGGTGCTGATCGCCCTGTTTTGCCTCGCCACGAAGGCGAAGCGCCGGGGCATGACCGGAAAGCTTAGCCGGCACGCCAGGCTTGGCCCCCGCGCTGGCGAGTCGCAAAGACGCCGTTAGCGTTTTCACGAGGCCACCGAAGGGGGTGAAGCACATGGATGTGCCGTGCAAAAAAAGGAGCCTTGCGGCTAATGCCAGTCAGTTAAGCCGTTGCACTCGATCTTTGTAGGAGCCGGCTTGCCGGCGATCCGCCATAAAAAGCATCGCCAGCAAGCTGGCTCCTACGAAAAGCGCCCCCCTCTACTGCAAGTAGGAGGGGGTGGTGACGAACTTATCTGATCAGCATTAGCCTTGCGGCCCCCCGGGACAAACCTGCGCCCTGGCGCTGAATAAAAAAGGAGCCCGGGTTACGCCCCGTCAAACTTGCCCATCCAACAGGCCGGGCTCCATAGAGGTTAACCTTCGATTTCCACCAGTACTTCGCCCGGATTGACGCGGTCGCCCTTAGCCACGTGAACGGCCTTGACGGTGCCGGCAATCGGCGCCTGCACTTCGGTTTCCATCTTCATCGCTTCGGTGATCAGCACCGCCTGACCAGCCTTGACCGTGTCACCTTCCTTGACCAGCACATCGACGATGTTGCCCGGCATGGTGGTGGAGACATCGCCCGGTGCAGCGGCCTGCTTGCGCTTGCCAGCGGCGCCTGCGACGTACTCATTAAGTGCCTCGAACACCACTTCTTCCGGCATGCCGTCGATGGACAGGTAGAAGTGGCGCTTGCCGTCACCCTTGACGCCGACACCGGTGATGTCCACGCGGTAGCTTTCGCCGTGCACATCGACCACAAACTCGGTCGGCACGCCTTCACCGCCGACTGGCGCCGCCTTGCCCTGGCCGTTCGGCATGGGCAGCAGCTCTTCCGGTTTGAGGGTGCCGGCCGCGCGCTCTTCGAGGAACTTGCGCCCGATATCGGGGAACATGGCGAAGGTCAGCACGTCCTCTTCGGACTTGGCCAGGCTGCCGATCTCTTCACGCAGGCGCGCCAGCTCGGGTTTGAGCAGGTCGGCCGGGCGCACATCGATCACTTCTTCGCTGCCGATGGCCTGCTTGCGCAGTTGCTCATCGACCTTGCCCGGCGCCTTGCCGTAGCGACCTTGCAGGTAAAGCTTCACTTCGTTGGTGATGGTCTTGTAGCGCTCGCCGGCCAGCACGTTGAAGAACGCCTGAGTGCCGACGATCTGCGAAGTCGGGGTCACCAGCGGCGGGAAGCCGAGGTCGGCACGCACGCGCGGAATCTCTTCCAGCACTTCGTTCATGCGGTTCAGCGCACCCTGCTCCTTGAGCTGGTTGGCCAGGTTGGAAATCATCCCGCCCGGCACCTGGTTGACCTGCACGCGGGTATCCACGCCGGTGAACTCGCTCTCGAACTGGTGATACTTCTTGCGCACGGCGTGGAAGTACATGCCGATTTCCTGGATCAGCGCAAGGTCGAGGCCGGTGTCGAATTCGCTGCCCTTGAGCGCAGCGACCATCGACTCGGTACCCGGATGGCTGGTGCCCCAGGCCAGGCTGGAGATGGCGGTGTCGATGTGATCGGCGCCGGCTTCAATGGCCTTGAGCTGGCACATGGCGCCGAGACCGGCGGTGTCGTGGCTGTGGATGAATACTGGCAGGTCGACTTCGCTCTTGAGCGCCTTGACCAGCGCGAAGGTGGCGTAAGGCGTGAGCAGACCGGCCATGTCCTTGATCGCGATGGAGTCGATACCCATCGCCTGCATGGCCTTGGCCTGGGCAACGAAGGCCTCGGTGGTGTGCACCGGGCTGGTGGTGTAGGCGATGGTGCCCTGGGCGTGCTTGCCGGCGGCCTTGACCGCCTCGATGGCCACGCGCAGGTTACGCACGTCGTTCATCGCGTCGAAGATGCGGAACACGTCGATGCCGTTGACCGCGGCCTTGGCCACGAACGCCCTGACCACGTCATCGCTGTAGTGGCGGTAGCCGAGCAGGTTCTGCCCGCGCAGGAGCATCTGCAGGCGGGTGTTGGGCAGCGCCGCCTTGAGCTGACGCAGGCGCTCCCAGGGGTCTTCCTTGAGAAAGCGCACGCACGCGTCGAAGGTGGCGCCACCCCAGACTTCCAGCGACCAGTAGCCGACGCGGTCGAGCTTGTCGCAGATCGGCAGCATGTCCTCGGTGCGCATGCGGGTCGCCAGCAGCGACTGGTGGGCATCGCGCAGGACGGTATCGGTAACGGTGATCTTCTTGCTCATGATGTCCCCTACAGGCCCGCGTGGGCAGCGATGGCGGTGGCGATGGCGATGGCCAGGTGCGACGGGTTGCGCTTGATCGAGTATTGGGTCAGTTCCGGGTGGCTTTCGACGAAGCTGGTATTGAACTGGCCGCTACGGAATTCCGGATTACGCAGGATTTCCTGGTAGTAGGGCGCGGTGGTGCGCACGCCCTGCACGCGCATGTCGTCCAGCGCGCGCAGGCCGCGGTCCATCGCCTCTTCCCAGGTCAGCGCCCAGACGATCAGCTTCAGGCACATCGAGTCGTAATAGGGTGGAATGGTGTAGCCGGTGTAGATCGCCGTGTCAGTGCGCACGCCGGGCCCGCCGGGCGCGTAGTAACGGGTGATCTTGCCGAACGAGGGCAGGAAGTTGTTCTTCGGGTCCTCGGCGTTGATACGGAACTGCAGGGCATAACCGCGGTGGATGATGTCTTCCTGCTTGACCGACAGGGCCAGGCCGCTGGCGATGCGGATCTGCTCGCGAACGATGTCGATGCCGGTGATTTCCTCGGTGATGGTGTGTTCCACCTGTACCCGGGTGTTCATCTCCATGAAGTACACCTCGCCCTCGGCGAGCAGGAACTCCACGGTACCGGCATTCTCGTAGCCCACGGCCTGCGCCGCGCGCACGGCGAGGTCACCGATATAGGCGCGCTGCTCGGGGGTGAGCTGCGGGCTGGGGGCGATTTCGATCAGCTTCTGATTACGGCGCTGGATCGAGCAATCGCGTTCGTACAGGTGCACGGTGTTGCCGAAGCTGTCGGCGAGGATCTGCGCCTCGATGTGCTTCGGATTGACGATGCATTTTTCCAGGAAGACGGAGGCCGAGCCGAAGGCCTTGGTCGCCTCGGAGATCACCCGCGGGTAGGCCTGCTCCAGCTCCTCACGGCTGTTGCAGCGGCGAATGCCGCGACCGCCACCACCGGAGGTGGCCTTGAGCATCACCGGGTAACCGATGCGCTCGGCTTCGCGCAGGGCCTCGGCCAGGTCGGCAACGTTGCCTTCGGTGCCAGGGGTGCAGGGCACGCCAGCGGCCATCATGCTGCGCCGTGCTTCGGTCTTGTCGCCCATACGGCGGATGACTTCCGCACTCGGCCCTATGAATTTGATCCCACGTTCGGCACAGATCTCTGCAAGTTCGGCGTTCTCGGACAGAAAGCCATAGCCGGGGTGCAGCGCATCGCAACCGGTTTCCACGGCCAGATTGACCAGCTTGCGCGGGTTCAGATAGCCGGCCAGCGGATCTTCGCCAATGCTGTGCGCCTCATCGGCACGCTTGACGTGCAGGGCATGACGGTCCGCATCGGAGTAGATCGCCACCGAGCGGATGCCCATCTCGGCGCAGGCCCGCACGATGCGGACGGCAATCTCACCACGGTTGGCGATCAGTATTTTTCTTATCACGATCCAATCCTCAGCGCAGAGCTGCAAGGGCCGCTGCAACAGTTGGGTGCAAACGTGGTGAAACCCTATCCGGCTATACGAATTAACAAAAATGAATAATTATTTGATCGTGCATAAGTAATTACTTATGTATTGACCGAACGAGGACGAAACCGTGCGTAAAACCCTGCTGCGCATGACCTTGCGCCAGCTCCAGGTATTCCGTGCCGTGTGCGAGCACGGCTCCTACAGCCGCGCGGCCGAGGAAATGGCGCTGACCCAGCCCGCCGTCAGCCTGCAGATTCGTCAGTTGGAGGAGCTGGTCGGCCAGCCGCTGTTCGAGTACGTCGGCAAGAAGCTCTACCTGACCGAAGCCGCCGAGGCACTCAAACGCGCCAGCAGCGATATCTTTGGCCGCCTGGAGAGCCTCGACATGCAGCTGTCCGACCTGCAGGGCTCACTGCAGGGGCAGCTCAACCTGTGCGTGGAATCCAGCGCGAAATATTTCATACCCCACCTGTTCGCCGAATTTCGCCGCCAATACCCGGAAGTCAGCCTGAGTCTCACGGTGGTCAACCACGCGCTGGTGGTGCGCCGCCTGACCCAGAGCCGCGACGACCTGATGATCATGAGCCAGGTACCGCAGGACATGGCGCTGGACTTCATGCCTTTTCTCGAGAATCCGATCATCGCCGTGGCGCCGCCGGATCACCCCCTGTGCGAGGCGGACAGCCTGCAGCTGCAGGACCTCACCGCCTATCCCCTGCTGATCCGCGAAAGCGGCTCAGGCACTCGTCGCGCCTGCGAAGAGTACTGCCACCAGAAACGTGCGCACTTCCCCAACACCCTGGAGATCGGCTCGCTGGAGTCGCAGCGCGAGGCGGTACTTGCCGACCTCGGTATTGCCTTGCTCCCACGCCATGCCGTGCGTCTGGAACTGCAACACGGCCTGCTGCGCGAGCTGCCGGTGGTAGAGCTGCCCTTGCAGCGCAGCTGGTGCGTGGTGAATATCCGCGGCCGGCGCCTGTCGCCGGTGGCGCAGGCCTTCGTCGACTTCATCCGCACCGAGCGCGCGCAGATCGTCAAACTGGCCGAGCGCTTCCAGCCCAGCCACACAGGATCGGGCAAGAATCTCGCAGGATCGGCCTAACCCTTCTTAACTGATATACGGGACATTGGCATCCTGGGATCGCTCCACCAAAACCTGCCTGGGAGAAACCTATGCTGTCGGGAATCAGCGCCCTGCTCGGCGCCCTTCGCGCTCTCGAACGCGACAACGGCCAGGCCGTGCTCGCCACCGTGGTCAAGGTCGAGGGCTCGGCCTACCGCCGCCCCGGCGCGCGCATGCTGATCCCGCTCTACGGCGGCACCGTGGGCACCATCAGTGGCGGCTGCCTGGAGTCCGAAGTGGCGAAGAAGGCCTGGTGGCTGACTGATGGCGGCGAAGCCGTGATCCGCCGTTACAGCACCGCCACCCAGGACGACGATGACGATCAGGACGCCGCACTGACCTTCGGCCTCGGCTGCAACGGCACCGTGCACGTGCTGCTCGAGCGCCACAGCGCGGAAAAGCCACTGGCCGTGCTCGAGTTGCTGCGCCAGGTGCGCGAAAGCGGCCAACCCGGGGCGGTTGCCACGGTGATCGGCAGCTATCGCAACGCCCGCGTGCGTGTCGGCGATCGCCTGTGCCTGCATCCATCGCTCAGCGACAACGGCCGCCTGCTCGATTCCGCACTCGACGCCGAGGTTCGCGCCGATCTGCAACGAACCCTGACCGATGGCCGCTCCTCGCTGCGCAGCTACCGTGATGAGCGTGGCGAGATCGAGGTGTTCTGCGAATACCTGGCGCCACAGCGGCGCCTGGTGATCTTCGGCGCCGGGCATGATGCACAGCCGCTGACGCATATGGCCAAACTGCTGGACTGGCACGTCAGCGTGGTCGATGGCCGCGCCCATTTCGCCCGCGCCGAGCGCTTTCCCGACGCAGATACGGTGCTGCAGGTCGATGCACGCCCACCCTACGACCTGCACACGCTCACCGACGGCGCCATGGTGGCGATCATGAGCCACAGCTACAGCCAGGATCGCCACTGGCTGGGCAGCGTGCTGCAGGGCACGCCGGCCTATATCGGCCAACTGGGGCCACGCGATCGCACCGAACGGCTACTGGACGAGATCCGCCAACACAGCCCGCACTTGCCGGCGTTGGAGTGCCTGCACTACCCGATCGGCCTGGACATCGGCGGCGATACGCCGGAGAGCGTGGCCACGGCGATTCTCGCCGAGATGACCGCCGCCATTAACCTCCGTGCAGGCGGCATGCTCAAGCATCGCCAGGCGGCGATCCACACGCCAACACCACTGGACTGCAGCGAGATCGTGCCGGCGACCAGGCTAAGTGCATCCTGATCCCCGGATTGCATCGAGGCCACAGACTCGTAGGGTGGGCTAAAGCCCACCCTACGGCTACTTGCCCGCCATCTCCGTAGGAGCGGCTTCAGCCGCGATCACCTGGCTCGCCGCTATAGCGGCTCCTACGAAGAGCGATACCGCGAGAGACCTCAGATCTACCCCTGGCGCAATTCTGTGGCAGGGCTTTGGCCGCAAACGCCCCCAGCTGCCCCATAAACACGAACGCCCGGGATTACCCCGGGCGTTCGTGTTTCCAGTATCGGACGTCAGGCCTTGATCTGCGCCGGGAACGGCAGCTTGCGCAAGCGCACGCCAGTGGCCGCGAACAGGGCGTTGGCCAGGGCCGGCGCCAGCGGTGGCACGCCCGGCTCACCGACACCGGTAGGATTCGCCGCCGACGGCACGATATGCACCTCGACCTTGGGCATCTCGTTCATGCGCAGCACCTGGAAGTCGTGGAAGTTCGATTGCTCGACCCGCCCTTCCTTCAGGGTGATCGCACCGTGCAACGCCGCCGCCAGGCCAAACCCGATGCCGCCCTCCATCTGTGCCTTGATCACATCCGGATTGATCGCGATGCCACAGTCCACGGCGCACACCACGCGATCCAGACGGTAACTGCCATCGGCCTTCACCGTGACTTCGGCGACCTGGGCCACGAACGAGCCGAACGACTCGTGCACGGCAATGCCACGCCCGCGCTTCTCGCCCTCGGCACCCGCCGCCAGTGGCTTGTCCCAGCCGGCCTGCTTGGCGGCCAGCTCCAGCGCACCGCGGTGACGCGGATGACTTTCCAGCAACGCATGACGGAAGGCGTAAGGATCCTGCCCTGCAGCGACGGCGGCCTCATCGATCATGGTTTCGGCGACGTAACCGGTGTGGGTATGACCGACCGAACGCCACCACAGCACCGGCACCTTGATATTGCTCGGCGTGCTCAGCTCCACCTGCAGGTTGGGCACCGCATAGGACAGGTTGGCGAGACCCTCGACCGAGGTATGGTCGATGCCTTCCTTGATCATGAAGGGCTCCATCGAGGTACCGGTCATGATCGACTGGCCGACGATGCGGTTGTGCCAGGCCTGCAGCTTGCCGGCCTGGTCCAGGCCGATGCGCACGCGGTGCAGGTACAGCGGCCGGAAATAACCGCCACGAGTATCGTCCTCACGCGTCCATACCATCTTCACCGGCGCGTCCACGCCCTTGTCACGCGCGGCCTTGGTAATCGCCACCGCCTCCAGCAGGTAGTCCGACACCGAACTGGCGCGGCGACCAAAGCTGCCGCCGGCATACAGCTGGGTCAGCGACACCTGCTCGGGCGTCAGGCCCAGGTAGCCGCTGATGATGGTTTGGTCGACGGTCTGAAACTGCTCGCCGTTCCAGATTTCGCAGCGGTCGCTGGAGAGTTTCACCAGGCAGTTCATCGGCTCCATCGCCGCGTGCGCCAGATAAGGAAACTCGTAGTCGGCCTCGACGGTTTTCGCCGCCTGGGCCAACGCCGCATCGGTATCGCCCTTGCTCGTGGCCGGCAGGCCTGGCTTGCCCGCATCGTCGCGGTATTGCGCGAGAATTTCCTCGCTGCCCAGGGTGAAGGCCTGGCTCTCGTCCCACTCGATCACCAGCGCATCGCGGCCCTGGCGCGCCGCCCAGGTGTTCTTCGCCAACACGGCGACGCCCGAACGACCGTGGGGCAGATCGCGAAACTCCACCACCTCGACCACGTCACGCACGGCCTTGGCCTTGCTGCTGTCGACCGAGCGCGGCACGCCGCCGAAGCGTGGCGGATAAGCAACCATGGCCACCAGCATGCCGGGCAGCTTGAAGTCCTGGGTGAAGATGGCGCTGCCATCGGTCTTGCTCGGGCTGTCCTTGCGGCGCAGCTCGAGCTTGCCGATCAGCTTGAAGTCCTTGGGGTCCTTGAGTTGCACCTGCTCCGGCACCGGCAGTGATGCCGCCGCCTCGACCAGCTCACCGAAGCCGGCGCTACGGCCGGAGCCGGCGCTACGGCCGGAGCCGGCGTGACTGACCACGCCCTGGCTGACGCTGATTTCACCGGCCGGTACGCTCCAACGCTGCGCGGCAGCCGCCACCAGCATGGCCTTGGCGGTCGCACCGGCATTGCGCATCTGCTCCCAAGAGTTGGCCATGGCGGTGCTGCCGCCAGTGCCCTGCATGGGGCCGAAGGCGAGATTGTTGTAGCGTTTCACATCGGCCGGCGCGCCTTCGACGCGTACCTTGTCCCAGTCGGCATCCAGCTCTTCGGCGAGCAGGGTGGCCAGGCCGGTGTAGCTGCCCTGGCCCATTTCCAGGTGTTTGGCCAGAACGGTCACCGTGCCATCGAGGTCGATGCGCACGAAGGCATTCGGTTCCAGCGGGCCACCTGCCGCCAGCGCATCCATACCGCGCATCAGCGGCGCGAAGAAGATGCCCAGCGCCAGGCCACCTGCGCCCTTGAGCAGGGTGCGACGGCTGACATTGAGGATGCCGCGAGTCGCGCTATCGGGGGTTTCGATCTTGCCCATGTCTATGCGCCTCCTCAGGTCAGTTTGCCGGCAGCTTCGTGAATGGCGGCGCGAATCCGCACATAGGTGGCGCAGCGGCAGATGTTGCTGCTCATGGCCGCGTCGATATCGGCATCGCTCGGCGCCTTGTTGCTGTTCAGCAGCGCCGTCGCCGCCATGATCTGCCCGGACTGGCAGTAGCCACACTGCACCACGTCGAGCTGGCGCCAGGCGTCCTGAACCACCTTGCCCACGGCGTCTTCGCCGACCGCCTCGATGGTGCTGATGCGCTTGCCGACCACCGCCGATACCGGGGTGACGCAAGAGCGGGTCGGCTGGCCTTCGACGTTCACCGTGCAGGCGCCGCACAAGGCCATGCCACAGCCGTACTTGGTGCCGGTGAGATTGGCGACGTCGCGCAACGCCCAGAGCAGCGGCATGTCATCGGCCACGTCCAACTCATGGTCCTTGCCATTGAGATTCAGGGTAATCATGGTCTACCCACCTTGTTCTGATGGTGTCTGATGGTTCCGGCATGGCGTGCCGGTGGTCACGGTCAACCCCGCACACAGGGGGCCAGGTCATCACTGTAGTGGGCACAAAAGCACCTGTCGCCGCCGACCACAGAGATCGGCAGAACCGGGCAATAAGTTCGTAGAATCGGGCAAGCTCACTACCCTGCCCGCAGGCAGGGCAACAAGAAAGTCAGGCGGCGCGGCGCGAATCAGGTTCGCCGTGCTGAAGGTAGCTGGCGGAAAGCAGCTCGGGGAAGTCGGCAAGCTCGCGTTGCAGCTGGCACTGCTCGGCATAGTGCTCGATGGCCCGGCGATAGGCCATGCGGCGCTGGTCTTGCAGTTTGCGCCGGGTCTTGGCGTCAGGTTGGTCGTGCAGTTGCGCGTCATCGAAGATACGAGGCATCTCGGTTCTCCCGGAACGAGGACTGGAGTACCCAGCTTCACCCGGGGAGATGACGCTTTGACGGCGTGAAGATGAACAGGCGATGAACCCGCTCTCAATCCTCGCTGTTACGCAGCGACTTCGGCGACAGACGCAGACTGCGCAGGCTGCGCTTGACGCTCTTGAGGTGGTTGACCAGGCTCGGCCCGCGCGCCATGGCCACGCCCATGGCCAGCACATCGATCACCACTAGGTGGGCGATACGCGAGGTCAGCGGGGTGTAGATTTCGGTGTCTTCCTGCACGTCGATGGCCAGGTTGACGGTCGACAGCTCCGCCAGTGGCGTCTGGCTAGGGCACAGGGTGATCAGGCTGGCGCCGGACTCACGCACCAGGTTGGCGGTGATCAGCAGGTCCTTGGAACGGCCCGACTGAGAGATGCACACCGCCACGTCGCCCGGCTGCAGGGTCACCGCACTCATCGCCTGCATGTGCGGGTCGGAATAGGCCGCGGCGTTGAGCAGCAGGCGGAAGAACTTGTGCTGGGCATCGGCAGCCACCGCGCCCGATGCACCGAAGCCGTAGAACTCCACGCGCTGCGCGTTGGAGCAGGCGGCGATGGCGCGCTGCAGCGCCTCGGGGTCGAGCTTCTCGCGCACCTCCATCAGCGTATGCAGGGTGGTGTCGAAGATCTTCAGGCTGAAGTCGGCGACCGAGTCATCCTCGTGAATCGCGAACTGACCGAAGCTGGCCCCGGCGGCCAGACTCTGCGCCAGCTTCAGCTTGAGGTCCTGGAAGCCACTGCAACCGATGGCGCGGCAGAAGCGCACGATGGTCGGCTCGCTGATGCCGACGCTGTGCGCCAGTTCGGCCATGGAGCTGTGCATCACCGATGCAGGATCGAGCAAGACGTGATCGGCCACCTTGAGCTCGGACTTGCGCAGCAGGTGGCGCGACTGGGCGATGTGTTGCAACAGATTCACTGAGATAGGCTCTATGCAGAAAAGGGTCTACCGCGGCACTCGGCGGGTCATAGCTCGGTTATGATCGGCGGGCGGCGGTTGTAGTGACCTTGTAGTTATACTACATAGCTCGCGCTCGCGCACAGCCAAGCCACTGCCAATTCGCTGAACGAACTTTCCGGTATGCCCGCATGCCGAAGAACACAGGCATACCTGAGGACGTTTTCGCGCCCCTCTCATGCGAACGCAGGTCACTTGCAATGGCCTGCCACAACGAGTCGGAGTCTTCCCTTGAGCATCCCCTGCGACATGCTGGTCTTCGGTGGTACGGGCGACCTGGCCCTGCACAAGCTGCTGCCGGCTCTCTATCACCTGCACCGCGAAGGGCGCCTGCACGCCGATGTGCGCATCCTCGCTCTGGCCCGCAGCAGTCACAGCCGCGAGGCCTATCAAGCCCTGGCCGAGCGTCACTGCCGCGCCCAGGTGGCGCGCGCCGATTTCGCCAACGAAACCTGGGCCAGCTTCGCCGCGCGCCTCGACTACTTCGCCATGGATGCGGCGCAAAGCGCCGATTTCGGCCGCCTGGCCAAGCGCCTGGGGCGTGATGACGAGCGCGTACGGGTCTATTACCTGGCCACCGCACCGAGTCTGTTCGAAGCCATCGCAGCGCACCTGGCCAACGCCGGCCTGGCTGGTCCTGCCGCGCGCATCGTGCTGGAAAAACCCATCGGCCACTCGCTGGAATCGGCCCGCGCGATCAACGCCGCCATCGGCGCCGTGTTCGACGAGGCGCGGGTGTTTCGCATCGACCATTATCTGGGCAAGGAAACCGTGCAGAACCTGATGGCGCTGCGCTTCGCCAACGCCCTGTTCGAGCCGGTGTGGCGCGCTGGGCACATCGATCACGTGCAGATCAGCGTGTGCGAAACCCTGGGCGTGGAAAACCGCGGCGGCTACTACGACAAGGCCGGCGCCATGCGCGACATGATCCAGAATCACCTGCTGCAACTGCTCTGCCTGGTGGCCATGGAGGCGCCGGTGCGCTTCGACGCCGACGCGGTGCGCAACGAAAAGGTGAAGATCCTCGAAGCGCTGAAACCCATCTCCGGCCTCGACGTGCAGGACAAGACCGTGCGCGGCCAGTACACCGCCGGCAAGATCGGCGGCCACGACGTCCCCGCCTATTACTTCGAGAAGAACGTCGACAACGACAGTGATACCGAGACCTTCGCCGCCGTGCAGGTTGAGATCGACAACTGGCGCTGGGCCGGCGTGCCCTTCTACCTGCGCACCGGCAAACGCCTGGCGAAGAAGGCCTCGGAGATTCTGATTCAGTTCAAGCCCGTGCCGCACCGCCTGTTCAACGATGGCGAAGCCAACCAGTTGCTGATCCGCCTGCAGCCGGAAGAGCGCATCAGCCTGCAACTGATGGCCAAGAACCCCGGCAAGGGCATGCACCTGAAACCGGTGGAGCTGGACCTCAATCTGGCCAATGCCTTCAACCAGCAACGTCGCTGGGATGCTTACGAGCGCCTACTGCTCGACGTGATCGAAGGCGACTCGACGCTGTTCATGCGTCGTGACGAAGTGGAGGCGGCCTGGCAATGGGTCGACCCGATCCTGCAGGGCTGGCACCAGCACTACCAGAGCCCGCGCCCCTATCCGGCCGGCAGCGATGGGCCGGAACAACTGCAACACCTGCTGGAGCGTCACGGCCGGCACTGGGCGGAGTGATCCGCCCCGTTTACTCAGGCGGGCTTGCGGCGCCCATGCAGCAGCACGACCACCAGCACGAGCATCCCCAACACCCCCGCTCCGACGAACAAGCCCTCATACCCCAACGCCTTGGCCAGCACCCCGCTGCTGGCCCCGACGAATCCGGACAGCAGCAACTGTGCCGAGGCCTGCAAGGTGAAGTCGGCGCCTTCGTGTTCGGGGCGGCACATGCGCATCATCGCGGCGAACAGGGCGACGGTGGACATGCCGTCGGCCACCTGCTCGAACAAGGTCACGGCATAGACCAGTCCGGTATTGACACCTTGCCCCACCAGCAAGGCCAGGGCGGCGATGCCGATGGCCTGCAGGGCACCGAACAGGATCAGAGCGCGCAGCACACCGATGCGGGCGTAGAGCAGGCCGCCAAGAAAGGCACCGCCGATGCCGGCCAGGCTGCTGATCAGGGTCAGTTGGCCAAGCGCGCCCGTGCTCCAGCCCTGATCCACCAGCATCGGCTTGATCATCGGTGAGCCGAGCGAATCACCCAGTTTGAAGGTCAGTACCACCGCCAGCCACAGCAGCATGCCGGGTTGCGCCAACAGGCCACGGTAGTGGTCGAACAGCAGACGAGGGCCGAGGGCGTTTTCAGCCAGAGCAGGCTGGAACGGCAACACGCGGCGCTCGGGAAACAGCCAGATCGGCACGGTCATCAGCAGGATCAGGCCGGCCACCAGCCCCACAGCCAGGTTCCAGCCCAACGGGTCGATCACCAGCAACAGGCCGCTGCCGCTGACGATCATGCCAACCTTGTAGCCGCCCACCTGCAGGCTATTGCCCAGGCCACGCCAGCGTTCGGGCAGCAAGCGTACGGTGAGCCCGTCGGTGGCGATGTCCTGGGTCGAGGCCAGCAGGTTGATCAGCAGCAGCAAACCAAGCAACAACCACAGGCCGGAGCCGAACAGCGTCTGCGGAGCGAGCAGCGCCAGTGCCGCGACACAGGCGATGACGCCGCTTTGCAGCGGCAGGATCCAGCCACGGTGATGGCCAAGTCGGGGTGAGGCCAGACGATCGATCCAGGGTGCCCACAACACCTTGAGCAGCCAGGGCAGCGCCAATAGTTTGAGCAGACCGATCAGCGCCAGGTCGACGCCATGCTTGCGCAACAGCACCGGTAGCGAGTGGGCGATCAGACCGGATGGCAAACCCTGAGCACAATAGAGCGAGGCCAGCAGCACCAGCGTGGCGTTGGACGGGCGAGGTGCAGTGGGCGACATGACGGGCGCTCGCGGCAAAAGCGCAAGCCTAGTGGTTTGCGCATGCGGGCGGCAACGAGGCGGTGGTTACAGTTCGTAGCGCGGCGAGTCGCGGCTGAAGCCCCTCCCACAAAAGCCTGGCCAGCCCGTGGTCTGGATGCAATCCGGGGCGCTTCAATCGCGAATGAATTCGCTCCTACACAGGGCCTGCCGCTGGACTCTCCAATGCGTGTCCTACAGGCTATTCAGGCACTCGCTCAGGCCGCCAGCCAGATTCTCCAGCAGTTGCTCGTAACCGCTGGCGTCGACCGGCAAGGCGCCGCCCAAGGCATCCAGTTCCGCCAGTTTCACCGGCAAGCCTGCGGTCAGGGTTTCAGCCAGACGCGGGCGCAGCGGCGGTTCGCTGAACACGCAGCTCGGGCCAGCCTGTTGCAGCGTCTTGCGCATGGCAGCGACATGCCGCGCACCGGGTTGTACCTCGGTCAGCACGCTGAACACGCCTGCGTGCTTGAGGCCGTAGGCGGCCTCGAAATAGTCGAAGGCCTCGTGGAAAACGAAGTACGGCTTGCCCTGCAAGGCGGCCAGTTGCGGGCGAATACGGCCATCGAGCACATCCAGACGCGCTTCGAAGGCTTTCAGGTTGGCGGCGTAACGCCCGGCATTGGCGGTATCCAGCTTGGCCAGGTCTGCCGCCATGCGTGCGGCGATGACCTTGGCGTTGTCTGCTGCCAACCACAAATGAGCATCCAGGCTACCCGGGCGGTGGTCGTGATCGTGGCCCAGGTCGTCGCCAGCATGTGCGTGCTCGTGATCATGATCGTCGTGATCGTCTTCCTCATGACTCTCGCCGAAATGACGCAGGGTCATACCGGGCAGGTCCTGCACGGCTACCTGGGGCTTTTCACGGCTACCCAGCACGCGCGGCAGGAAGCCTTCCATGTCCGGGCCGATCCAGTACAGCAGGTCGGCATCACGCACACGCCGTACATCGGACGGACGCAGCGCGTAGTGATGCGGTGAGGCGCCCGGCGGCAGCAACACGTCGGGTTCGCCAACGCCGTCCTGCACCGCTGCGGCGATCAGTTGCAGCGGTTTGATACTGGTCAGCACACGCACTTCGGCCTGGGCGCTGGCGACGAAAAACAGGGTAAAGAGACAGAAAAGACGCAACACGGGGCATACTCGAATGGAATTGAACAGGTAATATAATAACGTCTCTCACTCGCTCCGTCCTTGCCCATGATCGATACCCCCCTGGCTGCACGCCCCCACGATCACTCCCGCTGCGTCAGCCATGCGCTGGCCGAAGCCGAAGCCATCTGTGCGCGCCAGGGTCTGCGCCTGACTGCCCTGCGCAAGCGTGTGCTGGAGCTGGTCTGGGCCAGCCACAAGCCGCTCGGCGCCTACGACATCCTCGGCGTGCTGAGCGACGAAGACGGTCGCCGCGCCGCGCCGCCCACCGTTTACCGCGCGCTGGACTTCCTTCTGGAAAACGGCCTGGTACACCGCATCGCATCACTTAACGCCTTCGTCGGCTGCAGCCATCCCGAGCACCCGCATCAGGGCCAGTTCCTGATCTGCCGAGCGTGCCATGCGGCGACCGAACTGGAACAAGCCACCATCAGTCAGGCCATCGTCGACAGTGCAGCCGGCGTCGGCTTCGTCGTCGAGGGTCAGACCGTGGAAGTCGTCGGCCTGTGCGCCGGCTGCAAGGGCACGGCATGAGCGACGCCCTAATCCGCCTCGACGGCGTCGCTGTCAGCTTCAACGGCCAGCCGGTGCTGGATAACGTGCAGCTCAGCGTACAGCCCGGCGAGATCGTCACCCTGATCGGCCCCAACGGCGCCGGCAAGACCACCCTGGTGCGCGTGGTACTCGGCTTGCTCCAACCCGACAGCGGCAACGTGCGCCGAGCGCCGCGCCTGCGCATCGGCTACATGCCGCAAAAACTCCACGTCGACGCGACCCTGCCGCTCTCGGTGCTGCGTTTCCTGCGCCTGGTGCCTGGGGTGGATCGCAAGCGCGCTCTGGCAGCACTGGCCGAGGTCGGTGCCGAGCAGGTGATCGACAGCCCGCTGCAGAGCATTTCCGGTGGCGAGATGCAGCGCGTACTGCTGGCCCGCGCCCTGCTGCGCGAGCCGCAGTTGCTGGTGCTCGACGAGCCGGTACAAGGCGTCGACGTCGCCGGCCAGGCCGAGCTGTATCGGCTGATCTCACGGCTGCGCGAACGGCATGGCTGCGGCGTACTGATGGTCTCGCACGACCTGCATCTGGTGATGAGCGCCACCGATCAGGTGGTTTGCCTCAACCGCCATGTCTGCTGCTCCGGCCACCCGGAGCAGGTCAGCGGCGACCCAGCCTTTATCGAACTGTTCGGCCAGGACGCCAAGAGCCTGGCCGTCTACCACCACCATCATGACCACGATCACGACCTGCATGGCGGCGTGGTCAAGCCCGGCCTGACCATTCACGGCCCGGCCCACGTCCACGGCCCGAACTGTAAGCACTGATGCCTGACTTTCTCCTCAACGCCCTGCTCGCCGGCCTGGCGCTGGCCTTGGTAGCCGGCCCGCTCGGCTCCTTCGTGGTCTGGCGGCGCATGGCCTATTTTGGCGACACGCTGTCCCACGCGGCCCTGCTCGGCGTGGCACTGGGCCTGATGCTCGACGTCAGCCCGACCCTGACGGTGACCGTCGGCTGCGTGCTGCTCGCCGTGCTGCTGGTGACCCTGCAACAGCGCCAGCCGCTGGCCTCCGACACCCTGCTGGGTATCCTCGCCCACAGCACCCTGTCGCTGGGCCTGGTGGCGCTGAGTTTCATGCATGACGTACGCATTGATCTGATGAGCTACCTGTTCGGCGACCTGCTCGCCGTCAGCCCTACCGATCTGGCCTGGATCATGGGTGGCAGCGCGCTGGTGCTGGCAGTGCTGGCCTGGCTGTGGCGGCCACTGCTGGCGATCACCGTGCACGAGGAACTGGCGCGGGTCGAAGGCCTGCCGGTGGCCGCGATTCGCCTGGCGCTGATGCTGCTGATCGCTGTGGTAATCGCCGTGGCGATGAAGATCGTCGGCGTGCTGCTGATCACTTCCCTGCTAATCATCCCCGCCGCCGCCGCCCAGCGCCACGCACGCACGCCGGAACAGATGGCCGTCGGCGCCAGCTTGCTCGGCCTGCTGGCGGTGTGTTGCGGCCTGGCGCTGTCTTGGTATCAGGACACACCAGCCGGGCCGTCCATCGTAGTCAGCGCTGCTGCGTTGTTCCTGGCCAGCTTTGCGCTGCCCAAGCGCAACAGCTGATGGCGCGCTCTGCGTAGCCGATCAAGATGAAATCAGCGGTACGAACCTGTATGATTGCGCGTTTTTTGCACAATTCGAGACGCGTAGTTATGAAGTCGTTCGCTTTTCGTGGTCTTCCGCTTTTTCTGGTTCTACTTCTGGCCGGTTGCCAGAGCAGCCAGCAGCACAGCCTTCCGCCGGTCGACGATCTGGTCGTCGCCTTCCGTCAGCTCGACCTGAGCCTGGCCGAAGAACGCCTCGACGACGCACGCAGCCAGCTCAGCACACTGCAGCAGCGCGCCAGCCGCGATACCCGTCTGGAGCAGTACCAGCGCCAGCTGGCCGAGGCCTATATGGAACAAGGTCGCGAAGCGCTGCAGCAGGGCGATCTGGATCGCGCCGCGCAGGCCTTGGGCCAGGCCCGCAGCCTGATGCCACAGGCGCCGGCTCTGAGTCGCGATCTCAACCAGGCCATCGACAGCGCCCGCGCTGCCCGCCAGGCAGCAGCCGAGCAACAGGCCCGCGAAGCGGCCGCCAAGCTCGATGCCGAGCGCCAGGAACAACTGCGTCAGCAGCGCCTAGACAGTGAGCGCCAGGCTGCCGCCAAGGTAGCAACCGCTCCGATAGCCGCAAGCCAGCCAGCACCAGTGGTCGAGAGCAAGCCCACAGCACGCCTGATCGATCCGAACGCCGCCACCAGCAGCGTGGCCATGCCTATGCTGGACAACCAGGACAACGAAAACCTGCGCCGCCTGCTCGACAGCGTGGCGGCGGATGTCGTGACCTTTCGCTGCGCCGTGCGCATCGAAGTACGCGAGGCCAAGGATTATCCCTGGGTTGCGGCGCTGTTGTCGGCACGCATCAAGAAACTCGACCCAAGCTTTCGTCCGCAGTTGAGCCAGAAGATCGCTCCGCAACAGGTGCCACGCCTGCTGTTGAGCCCAAAGCGCAACTGATGTCTGTCGCTTATCGGTAATGCCATTTTGTAATAACCATAGGCCAACAAAGATTTTCTAGACCTAAACACCGCCGGGTAAACTAGCGCCCTTTTGCGCCTCACCCGGCGCCCGAAGGCCGGCCCCTTCCACCTGGGGGCCCGCCCTTGAACATACCCAAAAGGTCGTTCGCGTGATCCAGTTTCAATCCGTCCACAAAGCCTACCGCGTCGCCGGTCGCGAGATTCCGGCGCTGCAGCCCACCACGCTGCAGGTCGGCAGCGGCCAGGTGTTCGGCATCATCGGCCACTCCGGCGCCGGCAAGAGCACCCTGCTGCGCCTGATCAACCGCCTGGAAGAACCCTCCGGCGGGCGCATCGAGATCGACGGTGTCGACGTCACCGCCCTCGATGCCAATGGCCTGCGCCGCTTCCGCCAGCAGGTCGGGATGATCTTCCAGCACTTCAACCTGCTGTCGTCGAAGACCGTGGCCGACAACATCGCCATGCCGCTGCGTCTGGCCGGCGAGCTGAGCCGCGCCGAGATCGACGCCCGCGTCGCCGAACTGCTGGCCCGCGTCGGCCTGCAAGATCACGCCAACAAATACCCGGCGCAGCTCTCCGGTGGGCAGAAGCAGCGCGTCGGCATCGCCCGCGCACTGAGCACGCGACCGAAGATCCTGCTGTGCGACGAGGCCACCAGCGCCCTCGACCCGCAGACCACCACCGCCGTACTGCAACTACTGGCCGAGATCAACCGCGAACTGGGCCTGACCATAGTGCTGATCACCCACGAGATGGACGTGATCCGCCGCGTCTGCGACCGCGTGGCGGTGATGGATGCCGGCGTCATCGTCGAGGAAGGCCCGGTGGCCGAGGTGTTCCTGCACCCGCAGCACCCGACCACGAAGCGTTTCGTGCAGGAGTCCGAGCACGTCGACGAAGCCGAACAGCGCGATGACTTTGCCCATGTCGAAGGCCGCATCCTGCGCCTGACCTTCCAGGGCGAAGCCACCTACGCACCGCTGCTGGGCACTGTGGCCCGCGAAACCGGGGTGGACTACAGCATCCTCGCCGGGCGCATCGACCGCATCAAGGACACCCCCTACGGCCAGCTCACCCTGGCCCTGACCGGTGGCGACATCGACGCCGCGCTGGCGCGCTTCGCAGCCGCCGACGTGCATCTGGAGGTACTGCGCTGATGCTCGAACAACTGCTGCCCAACGTGTTCTGGCCGGAAATCTGGCAGGCCAGTCTCGACACCCTGAACATGCTGATCGGCTCGATGCTGTTCACCGCGCTGCTCGGCCTGCCGCTCGGCGTGCTGCTGTTTCTCACCGGCCCGCGCCAGCTGTTCGAGCAGAAGGCCTTGTACGGCGCGCTGTCGCTGGTGGTGAACATCCTGCGCTCGGTGCCTTTCGTCATCCTGCTGATCCTGATGATTCCCTTCACCGAGCTGCTGGTCGGCACCTCGCTGGGCGTGGCCGGCGCCATCCCGCCATTGGTGGTAGGCGCCACGCCGTTCTTCGCACGGCTGGTGGAAACCGCCCTGCGTGAAGTCGAGCGCGGCATCATCGAAGCGACCCAGGCGATGGGCGCCACTACCTGGCAGATCATCACCCGCGCGCTGCTGCCCGAGGCGCTGCCCGGCCTGCTCGCGGCCACCACCGTCACCGCGATTACCCTGGTGTCTTACACCGCCATGAGTGGCCTGATCGGCGGCGGCGGCCTCGGCGACCTGGCCGTGCGCTACGGCTACCAGCGCTACCAACCGGACGTGATGGCCGTGACCGTGATCCTGCTGCTGATTCTGGTGCAGGTGCTGCAGATGGTCGGGGATCGCCTCGTGGTGCATTTTTCCCGTAAATGATGAAAAGCGGCGACTCGCCACCCGCGAGACCCGCACCAACCTTCCCAAAAGGAACCTTGAAATGAAGAAACTGCTGACTGCCATCGCCGCCTGCGCGGCCTTCTCGGCCCAGGCCGAAACCCTCAACGTCGCTGCCACCCCGGTGCCGCACGCGGAGATCCTCGAGTTCGTCAAACCAGCCCTGGCCAAAGAAGGCGTGGAGCTGAAGGTACGTGTGTTCACCGACTACGTGCAGCCCAACCTGCAGGTACAGCAGAAGAACCTCGACGCCAACTTCTTCCAGCACCAGCCGTACCTGGACGAGTTCAACGCCAGCCGCAAGACCGAGCTGGTCAGCGTTGCCGGCGTGCACGTCGAGCCCTTCGGCGCCTACTCCAGCAAGATCAAGGATCTGAGCGAGCTGCCGCAAGGCGCCACCGTGGCCATCCCCAACGATGCCACCAACGGCGGCCGTGCCCTGCTGCTGCTGCAGAAGGCCGGCGTGATCAAACTCAAGCCGGAAGCCGGCATCCTCGCCACGCCGAAGGACATCGTCGAGAACCCGAAAGCGATCAAGGTGCGTGAACTGGAAGCGGCCACCCTGCCGCGCGTACTGAGCCAGGTCGACCTCGCCCTGATCAACACCAACTACGCCCTGGAAGCCAAGCTGAACCCGACCAAGGACGCCCTGGCCATCGAAGGCAGCGACTCGCCGTACGTGAACATCCTGGTGACCCGCGCTGACAACAAGGACAGCGAGGCCGTACAGAAGCTGGTCAAGGCCCTGCACAGCGCCGAAGTGAAGCAGTTCATCGAAGAGAAGTACCTGGGCGCCGTCGTCCCGGCGTTCTGATCGCCGCCGACCGCTCTTGCTGTAAACAATGCCGCGCCGCTGCAAAGCTGCGCGGTATTTTTATGCGTGGAATCTCAGCGATCCGTAGGGTGCGCCGTACGCACTGCCAACAATACGGATCAGCGCCGCAGGCACTCCAGCAGACAATCCAGCGCCGGCTGGCGCTGCGCACGGCGCACCAGGGCGACCAGCTCGCGATGGAAGGTCAGCGCGCCCAGCTCGATCACCCACAGCCGCGTCGGCCGTTGCAGCCACAGGCCCGCACGCGGTACCAGGGCCACGCCCATACCGTTTTCCACCAGGCGCACGATGGCATCCAGCTCATCCAGCTCCAGCGCCTCACGTACGTTCAGGCGCTGCTCGCGCAGAAAACGGCTGACCTGACGACCGCCGAACGAGGCGCGGTCGTAGCGCACGAAGGGTTGCTCGACCAGCAGCCGCAGCGGGTCGTCGCCCGGCACGTCCAGCGGCGCAATAAGCACGAAAGGCTCCTGTGCCAGCGGCACTTCCAGGATTTCCTTGGGCAAGGCGAACGGCGGCTTGATCAACAGGGCCAGGTCCAGCTCACCGGCATCCAATTGGCTGAACAGCTGTAGGGAAACGCCCGGCACCAGCTTCAGCTCGACGAGCGGTGCCAGCTGGCGAAAACGCGGTAAAGCCTCGGCCAGCAGACCAGTCTGCAAGGTAGCGATGGCACCGACGCGCAATTCGCCCTGCCACTGATCGGCGGCCGGCGGCAGCGCCATCTGCGCGTACAGCGCGAGCATCTGTTCGGCCAGCGGCAAGGCGTGCCGGCCGGCGGCGTTGAGCACGGCAGCGCGGCCACTGCGGTCGAACAGGCGCACGCCGAGGTGCTGCTCGAGTACGCGCATCTGCGCGCTGACCGCCGACTGGGTCAACCCCACCTGCTGGCCGGCAGCGGCGAAGGTGCCCAGGCGAGCGACGGTGACGAAGGTTTTCAGTTCGCGCAGCATCGAAGCCTCGATTGATCAAAAATATTTGAGCTTGCGCGCAAGGATATTCGCTTTAGAACAATTTTGCTGTTGATAGGCTGGTGCAATGAACACCGATGGCGGGTTTCACCCGCCCTACACACAATAACCAAAGGTATTCCGTGATGTCCCTTGCGCCCTTCCACCTGGCAATTCCCGTTCATGACCTGGCTGCCGCGCGGCATTTCTACGGCGAGGTATTCGGCTGTGCCGAGGGTCGCAGCAGCGACCACTGGGTAGACTTCGACTTCTTCGGCCACCAGTTGGTGATCCATGAAGCGCCGAAGATGGCCTACCAGGAGTCGGCCGCCAGCAACCCCGTGGACGGCCACGACGTACCGGTGCCGCACTTCGGCGTGGTGCTCGGCTGGGCTGACTGGGAAGCGCTGGCCGAGCGCCTGCGCAGCCGCGAAACGAAATTCGTCATCGAGCCCTATGTACGCTTCAAGGACCAGGTCGGCGAGCAGGCCACCATGTTCCTCCTCGACCCCTGCGGCAACGCGCTGGAGTTCAAGGCGTTCAAGGACATCGGCCAGCTGTTCGCCAAGTGAACGCAGGCTACCTGGGGAGCGAGCAAATGCCGCTCAATCCAGTGGATTATCGATCTGCGCACGCAGCAGCTCGGCGAAGGCGCTTGCCTCCACCGGGCGGCTGATCAGAAAGCCCTGGATCTCATCGCAGTTCTGGCTCTTGAGAAAGTCCATCTGCGCCTGGGTTTCCACGCCCTCGGCCACCACTTTCAGCTCCAGGCTGTGAGCCATGGCGATGATCGCGCGGGTGATTGCGGCATCCTCGCCACCGGGTGACAGGTCGCGGATGAAGGTCTGGTCGATCTTCACGTAATGCACCGGGAAGCGCTTGAGGTAGCTGAGCGAGGAATAGCCGGTGCCGAAGTCGTCGATGGCCAGCTTGACCCCCAGCTCCCGTAACTGGCGGAAGGTGACGATGACGCTGTCAACGTTATCCAGCAGTTGGCTTTCGGTCAGTTCCAGCTCCAGGTACTGCGGCGCCAGGCCGGTTTCTTCGAGCACCTGGCGCACCAGGCTGGTGAGGTTGCCCTGACGTAACTGATACACCGAGATATTCACTGACACTCGTATCTGCGCCAGCCCTTGCTGCTGCCACTGGCACGCCTGGCGGCAAGCCTGACGCAGCACGAACTCGCCAATCGGTGCGATCAGCCCGGTTTCCTCGGCCAGACCGATGAACTCGCTCGGCGGCACCATGCCCTGTTGCGGATGGCGCCAGCGCACCAGCGCCTCGGCAGCATTGAGCTGGTCGTCGGCGAGGTTCAGTTTGGGCTGGTAGAACACTTCCAGCTGGCCTTCGTCGATGGCCTTGCGCAGCTGGTTCTCCAGTTGCAGGCGCTCCAGGGTGCAGGCCTGCAGATTGTCGGTGAAGAACTGGAAGGTGTTGCCGCCCAGGTGCTTGGCATGTTGCACGGCCATGTTGGCCTGGCTGATCAGCGCGCTGATCTCACGCGCGTAGTCTGGCAGCAGGCTGATGCCCAGCGAGGCGCTGATCACCAGTTCGTGGCCACCAACGGTCATTGGCACACGCAACTTGGCCAGCAGCCGACTGGCCACCCGTGCCAGGCTGGAAAGGCTGCCGTAGGCGTCGAGGATGATGGCGAACTCATCACCCGACAGCCGTGCAATGCAGTCAGCTTCCGGCACGGCCTGGGTCAGGCGACGGCTCATCTGGCGCAGCAATTGATCCGCCACTTCATGGCCGAGGCTGTCGTTGAGCAGCTTGAAACGGTCCAGGTCGATGTGCACCAGGGCAATGCTGCGGCCGCTCTGGCGGGCGCGCTGGCTGGCATCGTGCAGACGCTCCTTGAACAGACTGCGGTTGGCCAGGCCGGTCAGATCATCGTAGTGCGACAGGTAGCGCAGGCGCTCCTCGGCCTCGCGTCGCGCACTGAGGTCGGCAAAGAAGCCGACGATTTGGCTGGGCCGGCCACTGGCGTCGCGTATCAGGTTGAGCTGCAGCCATTGCGGGTAAAGCTCGCCGCTCTTGCGCGTCTCGATCAGCTCGCCCTGCCAGGTACCGGTGCTGTCCAGTTCCTGGCGGATCATCTGGTATTGCCGGCGCATCTCGCGGCTGCCGATCAGGCTGGTCACCGTGCGCCCGACCACCTCCTCACGGCTGTATCCGGTCACCGCGCTGAACGCACGGTTGACCGCCAGCACACGGTAGTCGGGGTCGAGAATGAAGATGCCTTCGCTGGCCGCTTCGAACACGGTCGCGGCCAGGCGCTGTTGCTGCTCCTGCTGACGCCGCGCGCTGACATCGCGCCGCGTGCCGAGCATGCGCCGTACACGGCCGGCGGCGTCGCGCTCGACCGCACGGCCACGGTCCTCGACCCAGACCCAGTGACCATCGACATGGCGCACGCGGTACTCGATCTGATAATCCTCGCTGCGCCCCTTGAGGTGCCGGACCAACGCCCGGCGCAACCCTGGCAGATCATCCGGATGCAGACGCGGGGTGAGGTCGCGCAGCATCACCTGCACCTGCTCCGGCTCCAGACCAAACAGCTCGCGCAGGTGCGAATGGTGCACCTGATCGCTTTCCAGATCCCAGTCCCACAGCCCCAGCTCACTGACCTCCAGCGCCAGGGCCAGGCACTCCTGGCTCTTGCCCAGGGCATGAGTCGCCTCGTCCAGCTCCAGGGTACGCTCGGCCACGCGCATTTCCAGCGCACCATGGGCACCGCGCAGCTCACGTTCGGCGCGACGGCGTTGCTCCACTTCGCGCGCCAGCTCTTCATTGAGCCCTTCGGCGCGCTGCTTGGCATGCTCCAGGTTGCTGATCAGCGCCAGGTTATAGAACCGTTGCAGCAGGCTGCGCTGTACCAGGCGGTTGACCTGCCAGGCCACGATCAGCAAGGCAAGAAACAGGATCAGCCCAAGCAGCCCCCAACCGCGTTGCAGGCTGTTGTCGGCCAGCAACAGATAGGTCACCGAAGGCAGCAGGCAGGGCAAGGCGAAGCTGAGAAAGGCCGACAGGCTGACGGCATAGGCCACGCTGGCTGAAAGAATCGCCGCAGCGATCAGACCATAGACCAGCGCCTGCTGGTAGAAGACATCGGCGGGCACCAGCACTATCACGGCGAAGGCGAGGGTCAACCCGGATGCACCGGCGCCGAAGAGGAAGATGCGGCGCCAGTAGGGTTCGGCCTGGCGGCTCGGCAGCGCCGCGTTGAAGGCATTCACCTGGGTCAGACGCAGCAGCACCAGCAACACCACCCAGCCCAACCATGCTGCGAGCATGAGGGCGCTCTGCTGATTCCACAGCAATAGGCTGCAGGCCAGGCCAACCAGGAGCATGAGCAGAGTGGGCAGGCGCGAGCCCAGAAACAGCAAGCGGGTGCGCTCGACGGCAATATCCGTGGCGAACTGACGTTCAGCCTGATGCGGGTCCAGCGTCACCTCTTGAACTTCGGCGCTAGTCGTGGCGGTCATGGGCGATTTCTTGTAATGATTGCCTGAGGGGCCGCGGTGTTTTTCAGCTGCCTCAGCCCTGACGTCGCGGGAGAATACCCGAGACAGACGCTCTGCCCAACAATGATGTGGCCCCTTTCACAGCTTGACGCCCAACTTTTGGCGGGCACCGGCAGAGCATGATGGCCTTTGGCCGCCTGACCAGGCGCATCTGCGCCCTGACCTGCCAGTCGTCGGTTGCATCGGACGCGTTTCTCCACGCTCGGCCAACGGTTTGCCCTCACCTGTCCGGCCCCCTAGAATGCCGCGATGCAAAATGACCTCGATCACAGACTCACTACCCTCAATCCCGCCCAGCACCACGCGGTTACCACACCGCCTGGTCATCAGCTGGTGCTGGCCGGCGCCGGCTCGGGCAAGACCCGCGTGCTGGTGCATCGCATCGCCTTCCTGATCCAGCGCCTGGACGTGTCGCCGCACAGCATTCTGTCGGTGACCTTCACCAACAAGGCGGCTGCCGAGATGCGTCACCGCATCGAAGACGTGCTCGGCCACGCCCCTGCGGGCATGTGGGTCGGTACCTTCCACGGTCTGGCTCACCGCCTGCTGCGTGCACACTGGCAGGAGGCAAAGCTAGCCGAGAACTTCCAGATTCTCGACTCCGACGATCAGCAGCGCCTGATCAAGCGGGTGATCCGTGAACTGGGCCTCGACGAACAACGCTGGCCGGCCAAGCAGGCGCAGTGGTTCATCAACGGGCAAAAGGACGAGGGCATCCGCCCGCAAGGTATCCAGGCCAGCGGCGACCTGTTCCTGGCCACCATGCGCAGCATCTATGAAGCCTACGAGGCGGCCTGCGCACGCACCGGTGTCATCGACTTCGCCGAACTGCTGTTGCGTGCCCTCGACCTCTGGCGCGACAACGCCGGCCTGCTGGAGCACTACCAGCGCCGCTTCCGCCATATCCTGGTCGACGAGTTCCAGGACACCAACGCCGTGCAGTACGCCTGGCTGCGCTTTTTGGCTAAGGGCGGCGAAAGCCTGATGGTCGTGGGCGACGACGATCAGTCGATCTACGGCTGGCGCGGCGCGAAGATCGAGAACATCCAGCAGTTCGACCAGGACTTCGCCGATGCCGAGATCATTCGCCTGGAGCAAAACTACCGCTCCACCGCCAATATCCTCAATGCCGCCAACGCGCTGATCGCCAACAACCAGGGTCGCCTCGGCAAGGAGCTGCGTACCGACGTCGGTGATGGCGAGCCGCTAGCCCTGTACGCCGCCTTCAACGAGCACGACGAAGCGCGCTACGTGGTCGAGACGATCGAGGACGCCCTGCGCAAGGACGGCCTCAAGCGCAGCGAGATCGCCATTCTCTATCGCTCCAACGCCCAGTCGCGCGTGCTGGAAGAGGCGCTGCTGCGCGAGAAGATCCCCTACCGCATCTACGGTGGTCAGCGCTTCTTCGAGCGTGCCGAAATCAAGAACGCCATGGCCTATCTGCGCCTGCTCGACGCACGAGACAACGATCCGGCGCTAGAAAGAATCATCAACGTGCCTGCACGTGGTATCGGCGAAAAAACGGTAGAAAACATTCGCCAATTTGCGCGTGAGCATGAGCTACCAATGTGGGCGGCTATTCGCCGAATGCTCGCAACAAAAACATTGTCCGGTAAGGCCGCCGGGGCGCTGACCGCATTCATCGATTTGATAAATAACCTCGACGAGAAAGTCGCTGCCATGCCGCTGCACCAGATGACCCAGGTGGTCATCGAAAAGAGCGGCCTACTCGCCTATCACGAGGCGGAAAAGGGCGAGAAGGGCCAAGCCCGGGTGGAAAACCTGGAGGAACTGGTCAGCGCCGCGCGCGCCTTCGAGAACGATGAAGACGACGAGCTGACCCCGCTGCAGGCCTTCCTCACCCACGCCTCGCTGGAGGCCGGCGACACTCAGGCCGCCGAGAACGAAGACAGCATTCAATTGATGACCCTGCACAGTGCCAAGGGCCTGGAATTCCCCCTGGTGTTCCTGGTGGGCATGGAAGAGGGTCTGTTCCCGCACAAGATGAGCCTGGAAGAACCGGGCCGATTGGAAGAAGAACGCCGCCTGGCCTATGTCGGCATTACCCGTGCCATGCAGAAGCTGGTGATCAGCTACGCCGAAACCCGGCGTCTCTACGGTAGCGAGACCTACAACAAGGTGTCGCGCTTCGTCCGCGAAATCCCCGCACCGCTGATTCAGGAGGTGCGCCTGAGCAACAGCGTCAGCCGCCCGGTGAGCACCAGCTCGATGGGTGGCGGCAGCCTGTTCGCCGGCAGCGCCGTGCCGGAAACGCCCTTTAGTCTGGGCCAGCGCGTACGTCACAGCCTGTTCGGCGAGGGCACCATCCTCAATTTCGAGGGTGCTGGCGCCCAGGCGCGGGTCCAAGTGAATTTCGAAAACGAAGGCAGTAAATGGCTGATGCTGGCGTACGCCAAGCTCGAAGCCTGTTAGTACACCGTACCTGGAGATAATCGATGAATCGCCGCAATCTGTTCGGCACCGCCCTGGCGCTGATCGCCGCCATCGGCCTGGTTGGCTGCAAAGAAGACAAGGCTGCCAGCGAGCAAGCCGCTGCCAAGCCGGCAGAAATCATCCACTGGAAAATGGTCACGTCCTGGCCAAAGAACTTCCCTGGTCTGGGCACCTCTGCCGAGCGCCTGGCCGAGCGCATCAACGCCATGAGCGCCGGGCGCCTGACCGTCAAGGTCTACGCCGCTGGTGAGCTGGTGCCGGCACTGGAAGTGTTCGATGCCGTCTCGCGCGGCACCGCCGAGATGGGCCACGGCACGCCGTACTACTGGAAAGGCAAAGTCCCGGCTGCGCAGTTCTTCAGCAGCGTGCCGTTCGGTCTTTCGACTCTGGAAATGAACGCCTGGCTCAGCCACGGCGGTGGCCAGGCGCTGTGGGACGAAACCTACGCACCGTTCGGCGTGAAGCCGCTGTCGGCGGGCAACACCACCATGCAAATGGGCGGCTGGTTCAATAAGGAAATCAACAGCCTGGACGACATCAAAGGCCTGAAGATCCGCATGCCGGGCCTCGGCGGCGAAGTCTGGAGCCGTCTGGGTGCGATCACCGTCAACCTGCCGGGCGGCGAAATTTTCACCTCCCTGCAGACCGGTGCCATCGATGCCACCGACTGGGTCGGCCCCTATAACGACCTGGCCTTCGGCCTGCACAAGGCTGCCAAGTACAACTACTTCCCGGGCTGGCAGGAGCCGCAGGCGGTGGTCGAGGCCATGGTCAACCAGAAGGCCTTCGACGCATTGCCGACCGACTTGCAAGCCATCGTCGTCGAAGCCGCGCGTGCCGCGACCCTGGACATGATGGACGACTACGTGTTCAACAACGCCAAGGCGCTGCAAAGCCTGAAGAGCGAAGGCGTGCAGTTCAAGCGTCTGCCGGATGACGTGCTGCAAGCCATGCGCGAGCAATCCAACCTGGTGCTCGAGTCTTTGGCCGCCGAGAACGATCTCAACGGCCGCATCTGGGCCTCGCAGAAGGCCTTCCTCGAAGAGGCCAGCGCCATGCAGGCGTTGACCGAGAAAGAACTGTACAACTGGCGTTGATTCAACAAGAGAGTCCCTTCAGGCCAGGCTCCCAACGCATTATTGTGTGTGGGAGCCCCGCCTCGGGGCGAAGCTTATACCGCCCGCCATCGGCGCAATGATAGCCAAGAGCGCACCCGGCATTGTTTCGAGCCCGGGTTCGCGGCGAGGCGCCGCTCCTACAGACTCGGCGCGTAGCTTGACTAACAGGTATCGACCACCAAGAGCCCCGTTCTTCCTCAGGGATGACTGCCCATGCGTCTTCGCTCTCTGCTCCTCCTGCCCCTGCTCGCCCTCGGCCTGATCGGCTGCAAGGACGACTCCGCACCGGCCGACCAGGCCGCAGCCCCCGCCCAGACCTTCCACTGGAAGATGGTCACCACCTGGCCGAAGAACGCACCCGGCACCGGCACCGCAGCCGAACGCCTGGCCGAGCGAGTCAACGCCATGAGCGCCGGGCGCCTGACCATCAAGGTCTATGCCGCTGGCGAGCTGGTGCCGGCGCTGGAAGTGTTCGACGCGGTGTCGCGCGGCACGGCCGAACTCGGCCACGGCACGCCCTACTACTGGAAGGGCAAGGTGCCGGCCGCACAGTTCTTCGGTGCGGTGCCCTTCGGCCTGTCCACCCTGGAAATGAACGCCTGGCTCAGCAAGGGCGGCGGTCAGGCACTGTGGGATGAAGCCTACGCGCCCTTCGGCCTCAAGCCGCTGACGGCGGGTAACAGCACCATGCAGATGGGCGGCTGGTTCAACAAGGAAATCAACAGCCTGGCTGACATCAAAGGCCTGAAGATCCGTATGCCGGGCCTCGGCGGCGAAGTCTGGAGCCGCCTGGGTGCGACCACCGCGGTGATGCCGGGTGGCGAAATCTTCACCGCCCTGCAGACCGGCGCCATCGACGCCACCGACTGGGTCAGCCCCTATAACGACCTGGCCTTCGGCCTGCACAAGGCCGCCAAGTACTATTACTACCCGGGCTGGCAGGAGCCGCAGTCGGTGCTCGAACTGCTGATCAACCAGAAAGCCTTCGACGCCCTGCCCGCCGACCTGCAGGCCATCGTCAGCGAAGCGGCGCGCGCGGCGACCCAGGACATGATGGACGACTACGTCTACCACAACGCCTTGGCGCTGGATGAACTTAAGAAGAGCGGCACGCTGCTCAAGCGCTTCCCCGACGAGGTGCTGCGGGCCATGCAAAACGAGAGCGAACAGGTGCTCGGCGACCTGGCCGCGCAAAGCGAACTCAACGGCCGCATCTGGGCCTCGATGCAAGCCTTCCAGGCGCTGGCCACCTCGATGCAGGCGCTGTCGGAAAAAGAGCTGTACGACTGGCGCTGAGCCGCTCAGCGCTATAGCCCTTGCCCTTATCTTGTGGGAGCCCCTCCCCGGGGCGAAGCTGTATTACCTCAGGTTCGCGGCGGGGCGCCGCTCCTACCCGTTCGGCGCGGCCACATCTGACCTATCCGGCTCCGTTTGTCGTTCCAGGCTGCGCCTCATGCCCTGGCGGCCATACTTCACGGATGAAAAACAAGCCAACCGATCCTGCCCATATCCTCGATACCGCCCTGCAACTGGCCGACGTCTGCGGCTGGGAGCGCCTGCACCTGTTCGACATCGCCGCCGCGCTCGACATCGGCCTGGACGATATCGCCCGTCACTACCGCGACAAGGACGACCTGGTGGAAGCCTGGTTCGACCGCGCCGACCTGGCCATGCTCGGCCACGCCAGAAATCCCGATTTGCAGGGTCTGAACGCCGAACAACGTCTGGAAAGCTGCCTGCTGGCCTGGCTCGACAGCCTGACAGCCCATCGCGCGGTGACCGGGCAGATGCTGCTGTACAAGCTCGAGCCCGGGCATATCCACCTGCAGGTGCTCGGCCTGATGCGCGTCAGCCGCACCGTGCAGTGGTGGCGCGAAGCAGCCGGCCGGCAAAGCCTGCACCTGCGCCGTATCGCCGAAGAAACCCTGCTCACCAGCGCCTACCTGCGCAGCTTCGTGCATTGGCTGCGTCATCCCGAAGAGGACGCAGCAACCTTCCGCGCCTTTCTGCGTGCTCAACTACGCTGCGGCCCGCTGCCTCTGCTGCTGCAACGCCCGTAGGGTGCGCCAGGCGCTTCGGTACCAAGCCGGGCAGGCACGGCGCCATCCAGTACAGGCAAAAGCCGGAAACATTCTGTCACTGGTCATGCCCATCCATGACGGGCAAGATGCAGACCAAGCTTTTCCACAAGAGAGAAAACCGTGATGCAGCGTTTCCTCAGTATCGCCATGGTGCTGTGCCTGGCACTGACCTTCAGCTTCGAAGCCCACGCCAAACGTTTTGGCGGTGGCAAATCCTTCGGCTCCGCACCCAGCCACCAGACCCGCCAGGCCACGCCGCCGGCGCAATCGGCTGCCCAGGCACCCGGTCGTCAACAGCCTGCCGCTGCCGCCAGCGGTGCTTCGCGCTGGCTCGGCCCGCTGGCCGGTCTGGCCGCCGGTGGCCTGCTGGCCTCGATGTTCATGGGTGACGGTTTCGAAGGCCTGCAGATCATGGACATGCTGATCTTCGGCCTGATCGCCTTCCTGCTGTTCCGCTTCCTCGCCGCCCGTCGCGCTCGCCAACAGCCGCAAATGGCCGCTGCCGGTGCGCCGTACCAGCGTGAAATGCCGAACGCCGACAACGCGCCGACCGCTGGCAGCAATATCTTCGGTGGTCGCCTGGCTTCGGCCGCTCCGGTGATCAACGCCCCGGCCTGGTTCAACGAGCAGAGCTTCATCGCCGCCGGTCGTGAGCACTTCATGAACCTGCAGCAGCACTGGGACGCCAACGAGATGGACAAGATCGCCGAGTTCGTCACTCCGCAGCTGCTGGACTTTCTCAAGCGTGAGCGCGCCGAACTGGGTGACGGCTTCCAGTCCACCTACGTCGACAACCTCGACGTGCAACTCGATGGTGTCGACGACAACGCCGAAAAGACCATCGCCACCCTGACCTTCAGCGGCGTGTCGAAAACCTCGCGCTTCGACCAGGGCGAGCCCTTCAGCGAAAGCTGGCGCCTGGAGCGTGCCCAGGGCGACAACCAGCCGTGGCTGATCGCCGGCATTCGCCAGAACTGATCGCTACGGCGCACTAAAAACCCGGGCTTGCCCGTAATGCTGTTCACTTAAGAAACGGTCGAGCTCGATCAGTCCCCTCGCCCCTCCGGGGAGAGGGTTAGGGAGAGGGGGAAACTGGCAGTTTTGCGGTGTTTTCTGCC